>JAAYBQ010000380.1 GCA_012730035.1 Spirochaetota bacterium | reverse complement strand
TTGCTAAGGTTGTAATTAAAACATTAAAAAAGGAGGAAATAAATGGCTTATAGAATTAATGCAGATGAATGCATAGCATGCGGAGCGTGTGAACAGGTCTGCCCTGTATCATGTATTTCAGAACAGGCTGACGGAAAACGTAAGATTGATGAAAAGGAATGTACAAGCTGCGGATCTTGTGCTGCAGAGTGTCCCGTGGAATGCATTTCAGAAGTAAAATAAATATGCGGGCCGATATTGTTCGGCCCTTATAATTACACATTAAACTGAAAGAGTTATTCAGCATCCATGATACAGGTGCCGTTGAATACTGATCCGCTTTCCATTACTATTTCAGGAGATATAAGGTCAGCATTGATCCTGCTCTTTTTGAACATCTCAATTTTTTTAGACGCCCTGATTTTTCCATTAACAGTACCGCTTACGGACACTATTGCAGCATTAACATCAGCGCTGATCGCAGATTCCCTGCCGATTATAAGCTGGCCGTCCGATACTATTCTGCCTTCAAACCGGCCTTTTATTTTAAGCGAATTTTTAAATTTTAATGTTCCGCGAAATTCAATATCTTCGGCAATAACCGTATCAATCTTGTTCTCGTCTTCAACTATCTCTTTTATTTCTGACATTATCTACCCCGTTTCCAGAATTTGGTATAACTTGCGAAAATTTGTATTTTAATAATTTGACAGCTAATTGAAAAACTGATTAATCTGTCAGGTATTAATTATAAAGTTATGTACATTTATGTCAAACAAAAAGACTTGTAAGTCCTGTGGTCGTCCAAATAAATGTAATATGATGCGAATGAAGTTAATTATGCATTTATGATCTGTCTGAAGTGGGGATCGGAAGTTATTTATGGATAAAATTCTTGAAAAATCAGATGAACTTGGCAGGCTCATTGCCGGTACTGAAGCTGCGAGACAATTTCATGAAATGGAAGAACGAGTCTCTGCGGATTCAACGGCGTCACTTCTGCTGAAAAAGTATAATGAATTTGCTGAAATGATCAGGATAAAACAGGAATCCGGCTTTCAGATTGAAAGCTATGAAGCGGACGAATTTTCTCAAATCACAGACTCTGTTTCATCAAACAGTCTGCTCAGGGAATATGTTATCTCGCGGAATAAATATATGGAGATGCTCTTAAAAATTAATAACGCACTCTCTCTTTAAATCTTCTGTATATGATAACTTACTCTATATCATTGAATGTATACTGGTTAAAAAGCAGATTAAAACAATAAAAAATCGATCATGTTGTTTTTTTACAGGTTATTATTATATTATTATTGATGCCCGAAATTTTTAAAAACCAATATAATCCAGGAAAGGTTAAAATATGCAACCTGATTTAAACAGTTTAAAAAACAAGCTGCAGGCTAACAGGGACTTTATTGACCGGATTGCAGCAGGAATCCCCGGCTTCAGAGGATATCTTGAAAAGGCCGAGAACTACGATGCCGACAGGATGATAAGGCAATTTGCAGCTGACAAAATCCTCACCGTTAAGAAAAGCCTTGCGATTTTGTCAGGTGACCTGTCGCGTGAAGCTGACCTCAATGCACTGCAGGATATAGACTCCATTGGCAACGTACTTGAAGGTGTTTATAAAAAAGTTCAGTTTGCCGAATACGGTCCATCTGGAGATTTCTCAAAATTAAAAATCTCTGACGAGGATCAGAACAGGCTCCTTGAATTTGACTGGCGTCTTATAGGAGAATTTGACGAGGTGGTTAAACTCGTATCTGAAATGCAGAACGCCAGAGGTGAAGCACTTAAATCTGCGCTAAAATCGGTCAAGACTGCTATTCTTAAGTTTGAAAAAACATTCGATGAAAGAAAATATGTGATAATGGAGGTCATATAATGGCGTTACTTGATGTTGTGCAATGGGATAACAAGCCGGGCGAGGTAATATTCAGATTCGAAGAGGGTGCTATCGCCCTTGGTTCGCAGCTGATAGTCAAGGAGGGGCAGGAGGCAATTTTTTTTAAAAACGGCCAGGCTCTCGATTCATACGGTCCGGGCAGACACACGCTGAGCACGGGTAACGTCCCTATTCTGGAGAAACTTATAAATCTGCCTTTCGGGGGTAAAACACCATTTCCTGCAGAGGTTTATTTTATTAACAGGACTGAAATCCCCAACCTTAAGTGGGGTACCAAACAGCCGATGCAGCTTATGGACCCGATTTATAATCTGCCTGTACCTATAAGGGCGTTCGGTGCATATTCTATACGTATACTCGACATAAAACCTTTCCTGATAATGGCTACCGGTACATGGCGGGCGTTTACAACAGAAGCGATAGGTTCGGCCTTAAGGGATCAGGCTATTCTGCCAAAAACGCAGGATCTTATTTCCGAGTTCATGATAAAACAGAATATAACGATTCTTAAACTTTCAGCATATTATGACGAGATAGGTGCTGCCGGCAAGGCAAAGCTTAATGAGGATTTTTCAAGTTTCGGTATTGAACTGGTACGCTTTGCGGTCGAATCGATCAATATTCCCGATGATGACGAAAACGTCAAGAGGCTGAAAAAGGCTCTTGCAGATAAAGCCGAGATGAACATTATGGGCGAGCATTACAAGGTCAAGCGCACTTTCGATACAATGGAAAAGGCTGCCTCAAATGAAGGTATGGCAGGCGGCATGGTGGGAGCAGGTATGGGAGTCGGCGTTGGCCAGCAGATGGGGCAGATGATGGGATCCGTCATGGGAAATGCCCAGACCGGTGCGGGGCAGGCTGGCGGACAGGCAGTATGTCCAAAGTGTAACGCGGCAAATCCTGCAGGATCAAAATTCTGCCATTCATGCGGCGCACAGATGGCTGCCCCGGGAATGACATGTCCAAAGTGCAACGCGGCTAATCAGGCAGGAGCAAAGTTCTGCCATTCCTGCGGAGCAAATCTTCAGGCATCAAATTGTATTAAATGCAACGCGCAGCTCGTGCCCGGCGCAAAATTCTGTCCTGAATGCGGCGCGCAGCAGGGATGAACTGATGACATCTATGAATTGCGTTTCGTGCGGGGCGTCCCTTGAAATAAAGAACAGGTTCAGCAAGGTATTTGTCTGTGAATATTGTGGAACCCATCTTCGTGTTAAAGATGGCGGTTTTGATATAGCAGGGAAGCATCCAAAACTTGCAGATTTTCCGTCAATTTTTAATGTGGGTTCGACCGGAACAATACTCGGCAAGCCATTTACTGCTCTTGGCAGAATGCGGTACAAATACAGCAACGGCCATTACGATGAATGGTTTATAGACTTTGATGGCGAAAAGGCCTGGTTTACCGAAGACGAGGGTACATTTACACTTTATACTGATCTTTACGAAGCGGTTGACATTCAAGATATAAACACCATAAGACCGGGACAGAACATAATGGTCGGTGACAAAAAAGTGATGGTTAAAGAAAAGGGGAATGCTGTTGTCGAAGGGGGCGAGGGTGAACTTTTTTTCTATGTAGAACCGGGCTCTGATGTAGTATATATTGACGCAATCGCAGAGGGAAAGAAAATATCAGTTGAATATACTGAAACTGAAGTTGAGATGTTTGCCGGAAGGCCTTTGCTTAAAAGGGATATTTTGGTTAATTAATGAATGAAGCCCGGGCAGGGTCATGTTTTAAATAATCAGGTGATACGATGGGTACTGGTAAAGAAGAACTTGCCGCGCTGAAATGTTCATCGTGCGGTGGCGGACTGGTTAAAAGTTCGCAGACTTATTACGATAAAGAGGAAGAGGAGAATGTCACTGTTCCCCTGGCTAAATGCGTTCAATGCGGTAAAGACTATGACCGTCAGACCGCCGAATATTACCTTGTTTTTGCAGAGAAATTCAACTTTGACAAAGATTCCACACTCTTCAGTCTGGGACTGAAGGGTACCATAAACAATATCGAATATGAAATTATCGGAAGGCTCAGGTATCAGGAGGAGGAGGAATACGATAAATGCACATGGGATGAATGGGTAGCCGTATCGGCTGACGGAGTGTTTCATTACTTTGTCGAGGAAGATGGTGAGATATGGTCATACGATGAGTATATCCCGGAATCGATCGACATGGAATCTGATAAAAACGCAATACTTTTTGAGAATAAAAAAATCAGTAAATCATCCTCCTATATCGGAAGGATTGTACTCATCGAGGGGGAACTTCCCTGGCAGCCTGAAATTGGCGAACCCTGCACCTGTTATGATTTCAAAAAAGATGGTTTTCATTATACCATTGAACAGTCAGAAGATGAGGTTTCAATAACCAGAGGTGAAAAATTTACCCATGGTCAGCTTCTGAGCGCATTCAGCATCGATGCCTATAAAAAGAAGTACGAGAACACAATAAAAAAACGGGCAGTCTATGGCAGAAAGAGCAGTATTTATGCCGCTGCAGCCTGTATATCAATTATGGTTTCGATCTTCAGCTGTTTTTCAACAAAAGAAATCAAAGGTGTAATGGGACGTAAGCAGGTTCTGACTGTTAATGTACCTTTTGAAGAAAATGGATCAAAAGCCTACCAGAGCCAGGTACTCTGGGGACCTTTTGAAATACCAGAGGGTAACAGGTTATATGATGTAAGTTTCTCGGTTGATGAAAATATCCAGAGGCTTAACCTTGAATGGCAGTCCTTCAGGTTCATGCTGATAAGTGAAAAAAGGCTGCTTGACCAGACTGGTGACAGGATAAATGATCCTGTCGAGCTGAATAACACTTTCGATGAAATAGATGCACTTGAGGAACCGCTTGAGGCTTATATAATCACAGCCGATTTCTGGGACGAAGAGGGGCGTGACAGTGACGGTTACTGGCATGAATCTGATACAAGTTACAGTTCTGATTTTGTACTTGATGAGGCAGGTAAATATTACGCCTACATGGAACTTTATAGTGAGAACCCGCGTTCTCCTGAAGCGGTCTCAATCGCGATATTAATGGTTAAAGGCTACAGGTATTACATGATTATATTTGCTGTTTTTGTAATACTTTTTCTGATAAATAAATCAAAATCAAAATCATACAATGAGCTCCCCTTTGAAATGGCGGACAGATAGGAGAATCTGATGATAAGAAGTATTATTGTTGCTGTCATACTGATCTCGGCTGCATACCTGCTTACTTCAAATTATACCGGGTATTCAACAGCCGGCAAAGAATACTACAAAAAGGCCAGGGAGGAAAGAAAATCCCTCCGCGCGGGAAGCGGTTATTATGCCCCTTACATGGGTGGTTCTGGAAGTTTTAGAAGCGGCAAATAAAATTAAAATAATTTTAAATAATTCAGGAGGTATAAATTATGGAATGGACAGGGGTTATTCATGGCGTAATAGACACGGTTATTTATTCGGTTCTGGGTATTGTACTGATGGGGCTTGGATTTCTTCTGATCAATTTTTTCAGCCCGTTTTCTCTTAAAAAAGAGATCGAGGACGATCAGAATATAGCACTTGGAATTATCATAGGTGCTGTCTTTATTGGTATCGCAATAATTGTCGGTTCGGTTATCACTTCACCCAGTAGTTCATCAAAATCCGTCGAAAAAAATATTGAACAGAAAATTGAGCAGCAGAAATAAGTGAAGATCAATCTTTCAAAAAATGAACAGAGAATACTTCTATTCTCTGTTTTTATTTTATCACTTTGCGGAATAATCTACGAACTTGTACTTGGATCACTTGCGTCGTACCTTCTTGGAAATCCTGTGATGCAGTACTCAATAACAATAGGTGTATTCCTGAGTTCAATGGGTCTTGGCTCGTATGTGTCAAGGTATGTAGAGAAAGATCTGATCAGAACTTTCGTGCGTATAGAGATACTTCGTGGTCTTGCAGGCGGACTCTCAGTTGTTTTGCTCAATTACCTTTTTTCTTTCTCTGAATCATTTTATGCGCTTCATATTTTTTTTCTGGTTGTCATAGGAACCCTTGTGGGTCTTGAAATTCCGCTGTTGACAAGAATACTCAAAAGTTATGGTTCGTTAAAAGAGATCATATCCAATGTTCTTTCGTTCGATTACATCGGCGGGCTTGCCGGATCTCTCTTTTTCCCCCTGCTGCTTTTTCCTTTCCTGGGGAGATTCCTTACAAGTCTTGTCGTGGGCATGGTTAACATAGCTGTAGCATTTGTCATAATACTTCTTATCGATTACGGCAGCAGAAAAAAAGATTTATTTTTTGCAGCTGTTTCACTATTCCTGCTTTTATCACTGGCTATTAATTCAGATTGGCTTAATGCGATTATTCAGAAAAAAATGTTTTATGATGACATCGTTTTTACAGAGCGTACAAGGTACCAGGAGATCGTACTAACAAGAAATGGTGATGATTTCAGGCTTTACCTTGACGGTTCCCTTCAGTTTTCAAGTTCTGATGAATACAGGTATCATGAAATGCTGGTGCATCCAGCGCTTACTGCCAACCCTGAAGCGCAAAGTGCCCTTGTTCTTGGCGGCGGTGATGGACTTGCAGTCAGGGAGATACTAAAAGTTTCATCAATAAAAAAAGTTGTTCTTGTTGAACTCGATGCAAAGATGATTTCACTTGCCATGAATAATTCTACTTTAAGCTACATAAACAGAGGGGCACTCAGAAACAACAGGGTACACGTAATAACCGGTGACGCCCACGATTTTTTACGTTCAAACACCTTCGGTTACGACGTAATAATTGCAGATTTTCCTGATCCTCACGATGAAACAGTTTCAAAACTTTACACCGTGGAATTTTTTATGCTGGTAAAAAAGTCAATGTCCAAAAATGGTGTATTTATAACGCAGTCCACATCACCTTTATTTGCCCGTGAAGCGTTCTGGTGCATAAACAGGACATTAAAAAAAGTTTTTAATACAGTAAGACCTTACCATGTTTTTATACCGGCATTTGGTGATTGGGGTTTCAACATGGCATCATCGGGTAAAGTGTTTGCTGATGATTCAGAAGCTGAAGAATTAAAGTATTATAATAAAGAAATTTTTAATGCAGCAGAAATTTTTCCGCCGGATTCCGGCGAGATTTATACTGAAATTAATACTTTCAACAAACCGGTACTTTACAGGTATTACCTTAAGGGCTGGCGAAACTCAGATTATTAAAAAGAGCCGGTTAAGGGGCGGGGACCGCTCCTGCTTAGATGGATTGCTTGTTAACCGGCTGCTTATGAACGGTTGACCCGTCTTAATGCCTTACGAGCAGTGTTTCACACGCCGATCGTTTTGACAGTTCACCGGTTAAATGTGAAAAAGCATGCCAGGCCTTATGTTTTTCATGAGGCGCAGCCACAAGCAGATCAATTTTTTTCTCATCAATTTCTGTCAGGATTTCTGCAAGTTTGTCACCGAATTTTACGGTCTCCCTTATGTCCACCTGCGGATGTCGTGGAATACGGTTGATCTGCTCTTTCAGCATTTTTTTTGCATCAGCCATCATTCTTGTTTTGGTTGAATCGACCTCATCCTGCGGCAGACAGTACTCAGCAGAGCATTCTATGACATCGTCAAGAACATACATTAATTCAACCTGTGCTTTGTACTTGCCAGCGATATCAAAAGCTGCAGAAATCGCCTTGTCAGATTCTCTACTTAAATCAGTTGCAACCAGGATATTTGCCGGACTAAACATTTTTAACCTCCTTCGA
>JAAYBQ010000379.1 GCA_012730035.1 Spirochaetota bacterium | reverse complement strand
CAGGCAGATTTCAGGGCAGCCCCCGTCTTTAAGCGTTTTAACCGCAGCTGCTATTTCATCCTCAGAGGACATTCCCGTTGACATTATAACGGGTTTACGCGTAAGAGCAATTCTCCTCAGCAGCGGAATGTTTGTTACCTCTGACGAGGCGACCTTGTAGAGTTTGACCCCTGTATATTCAAGAAGGTCCACTGAAACAGCGTCAAAAGGCGCAGAAAAGAATTCAACACCGCTCGCAGTTGCCCTCTCTTTAAGTTTCAGGTATTCATCTTTTTCAAGTGTGAACTTTGACAGAAAGTCAATTACGCCCCTGTCTGTAAAGCTCGTATCACCCTTTTCAAGGAGCGACCTGGTGTATGGTGAATTCATAAGTTCAGGGTCGAATGTCTGGAACTTGACCGCGTCCGCGCCTGCATCAGCCGCGCGCATTATCATTTCATAAGCCTGGGCAAAGCTGCCGTTGTGGTTAAGACCTATTTCTGCGATGAAGATAGTTTTTTTGTGTTTGAAAATTGATTCCAGCATGATTGTACCACTCCGTGATTTTGGAAAGAATCAAGGTAGCAAACAAAAAGATAAATGTAAAGCAATTTATGGGCTTTTCCGTGAAGGTTGCCGTTAATGAGCAGGGGTTGGAGCCCCGTGATGTCAGTAGAAAACCATTACTTCACTATCGGTTATTGAAGGATTGACAACCTGGTTATTTTTCTCGAGACCTTCAATGTGGAATTTTATTGCTTCATAAATCAATTCCTCTGTCTCCTCTCTGGTATCGCCAAAAGCTACACAGCCAGGGAGGTCCGGAACATAAGCGCTGTATCCGTCAGCAGATTTTTCAAATAAAACGACATATTTTTTCATAAATCCTCCTCGTTGAGCTGAGCCTGTCTGATGATACTTTTCAATGTAATTACAGGTACATCTTTTGACAATTTATGACAGGATATTGTTACCAGTCCTTTTTTATGAGTGTGTTTGTATTGCCGGTGACTTCCACTCTGCCTGTCAAGATACCAGCCGTCTTTTTCTATTATCCGGATAATATCTGATACTTTATATGTTTTCATTGAAGTTATCCGCAGAGTCTTTTTTCTTCCAGAGATTTATCAATGAATTGATGTTTTTTATATAGAAGTAAAACACTTTTTGTACCTGTTAAATTATTTATTTACCAGTTTTATCCTTACCCGAATTGATGTCGCATTTTGCGACTTTAAATCCTTAAAAGCATTCTTTTCCGTGAAGGTTGCCGTTAATGAGCAGGGGTTGCAGCCCCGAGATTTCCGGGAACAAAAAAACCGGGCGGGAATTACTGTATGTGTTTAAACAATCTGCAGCGGCCGTGCAAGCCCCTTTGACAGGAGCTCCCTGTTCAGCAGCTTTCCTTCGGCGCAGATTCTTTCCAGGGACTGTTCGTTTTTAATGTAAAAAATGTCGCCAATGTACCGGTCGTATTTATCAGTCCTGTAGGTTTTTACCACCACAAAGTCGCACCCGTCAAGCTCCCTCCGCGCGAAATCACGGGCCTTTCTGCCTTCGGTAAAAATAATTTCAGGGCAGTCAATACCGCGCAGACGTATCTTCTGCTTCACAACAGTCTCAAAGCCCGTATCAATGGCAAGGCGCAGCGTGTCCCCGTCAATAACCTTTTCAACACGCGCCATGTACGTGTGGAACCTGCTGCTGTTCTCCGGGGACTCATCAAGCCTTTCCCGGACATAGTATTTTCCTTTTTTCTTTTCAGACCTGAACATCAGCGGGTATTCATCTTCCGCAATATTTTCAAACTTTACAGTTCTGTGAACACTGAACCCGCAGTCAACGTCAAGTCTACCTTTTTCATCGGGTATGCCCGTGCTCATGTAACAGTACATATCGCCGCGTGTTATGCGGTACTCGTTCGCCTGCGCCGTGTTATTTGCGCTAAGCCTGTAAAGGTTTATGTGGTGCACCAGGTCCTGGCGTGTAAGTTTTTCATCAATGGTCCTCTGCAGCAGCTCCGCGCGCGCATCCTCGTCCTTTACCGAAAGCAGCAGCACCATCTTGGTCCAGTCAAAATGGTCAGCCGGCTGGCCATTTGGGTAATACCTGAAAAAGACGCGCATGTTCTTCAGGTTGGTCCGTGAAAATCCCCTGCCGTACCTTTCTGTCAGGTCCAGAGATAGCCTGTCAATCAGGCTGCTCCCGTATCCCGATGGGGTGGGTGATTTTTTCTCCTCATCGGCAATGTATTTGCCCGTCAGCCAGTATGCGCCGTTCAGGGACTCCCTGTTGTTGTCGTACAGCAGGGCAATCTGTTCAAGCAGCAGTCTGTAATTATCTTCCACGTCCTT
>JAAYBQ010000378.1 GCA_012730035.1 Spirochaetota bacterium | reverse complement strand
GTACAAATGATTTATGTACAGGTACACATATTTTGTACACAGGTACAAATGATTTATGTACAGGTACACATATTTTGTACACAGGTACAAATGATTTATGTGCAGGGACACATATTTTGCACGCAGGTACAAATGATTTATGTGCAGGTACACGCGTTTGTGCAGCCCGCATGAACTGACTCTATTTATCCAGGCCCTGCTTAAACTTTTTTAAAAATTAATAGTTGAAATTATGTCTCTTTCAGTCATCCTGAACCTGTTATTGGGATGACAGATGGGCTGCCATTTCAGACAGTTGTTTATCTTCAGAAATACGGCATAATAATGGATTTTGTTCACTTACATAATCATTCAGATAATTCAATTCTTGACGGGGCAATCACCCTGTCTGATATGGTCGCGCGCGCTGTCGAAATGGGCATGCCCGCCATCGCGCTTACAGATCACGGCAACATGTTCGGCGCGATAGAATTCTACCAGAAGGCCATGAAGGCGGGGATCAAACCGATTATCGGCCAGGAATTTTACGTTGCTCCCGGTTCCAGGTTTAAAAAGGAGTCTGCAAAAGACAACAGGGAGGAGACCGCATATCACCTTATTGTACTGGCTAAAAATCTTACGGGCTACCGGAATCTTATGAAGCTATCCTCCATGGGATATACCGAGGGTTTTTACTACAAGCCCAGGATTGACATGGAAATTCTGGAAAAATATTCCGACGGGCTTATTATTTCATCTGCCTGCATCGCGGGGCAGATACCGGTACAGATTCTTAAGGGGCGGCTTAAAGAGGCAAGGGAGCTTGCCGGCAGGTTCAGTGAAATTGCCGGTAAGGGTAATTTTTTTCTTGAGCTGCAGTATCACGGGATAAAGGAGCAGGAGACGGCAAATGCCGAACTTATACGCATCTCTTCTGAAATGGATATTCCTCTGATAGCCACTAACGATGCCCATTACGTCAGGCGTGAGGATTCGTACGCGCACGAAGTTCTTCTGTGCGTGCAGACAGGCAAGACAATGTCCGACGCGAACCGCATGAAGTTCTCCACAAACGAGTTCTACCTGAAGAGCCTTGACGAGATGAGGATGATCTTTGCTGACTACCCGGACGCGCTTTTCAATACGTGTAAAATAGCCGAGATGATCGATGTCGAACTTGACCTGGGCAATCCCATACTGCCGAACTTCGAGGTGCCGCAGGGCTATAACCTTGACTCGTACCTGCGTCACCTGGTTGATGAAGGTGCCGCCAGGATATACGGCCCCGTACTGCCCGATGCTGTTAAGGCAAGGATGGAGTATGAACTTTCGGTAATCACGAGCATGAAGTTCTCAGGTTATTTTCTGATTGTATGGGACTTTATTAATTACGCGCGGCGTACCGGTGTGCCGGTAGGCCCCGGAAGGGGGTCGGCGGCCGGTTCAATTATTTCGTACTGCCTGGGTATAACCGCGCTTGACCCGCTCAGGTACAACCTGCTCTTCGAAAGGTTCCTTAACCCTGACCGTAACGAGATGCCTGATATGGATATAGATTTCTGCGCTGACAGGCGTGAAGAGGTCATTGACTATGTTAAGCGTAAATACGGCGAAGACCATGTAAGCCAGATAGTCACCATCAACCGCATGAAGGCCAAGGCTGTTGTAAAGGATGTCGCGCGGGCCCTGGATATTCCCTTTGCAGAGGCCAACGAAATAAGCAAGCATATTGACGGTGATTCACTGAAGAAATCGATCGATAAATCGCCCGAGCTTAAAAAAATTTATCAGACTGATAAGGGCAGGGAGCTTCTTGACATATCGCTAAAGCTCGAGGGTCTCACAAGGTCCGCGGGCAAGCACGCTGCGGGCGTGGTAATCTCAAAGGGCCCGCTTACAGACTATGTGCCGCTCTACCGTGACAAGGACGGCAGCATATCTTCCCAGTACGAAAAGAACACACTTGAACAGGCCGGTCTTGTAAAGATGGATTTTCTGGGCCTTAAGAACCTGAGCATAATCGAAAAATGCCTGGCGCTTGTAAAGGCCACAACCGGCGACGTGGTTGACATAAACAACATTCCCCTGGATGACTCCGAAACGTACAGGCTTCTGCAGAAGGCTGATACCCGCGGCGTGTTCCAGCTTGAAAGCGGCGGAATGCAGAACATTATCCGCAGGCTGGGGCCCACCGAGTTTGAGGATATTATCGCAATAGTCGCGCTATACAGGCCGGGACCGCTCGGTTCGGGAATGGTCGATGATTTTATAGAACGCAAAAAAAATCCCCAGCTTGTAAAGTATCCGCACCCTGCCCTTGAGCCTGTGCTTAAAGACACACTTGGAGTTGTGGTATATCAGGAACAGGTCATGCTTATCTCGCAGATAATTGCCGGTTTTACCCTTCCCGAAGCCGACAAGCTCAGGAAGGCAATGGGCAAAAAGAAGATGGACATTATTGACGCGCTCGAAGAGAAGTTTATAAGCGGCGCCGAAAAAGGTGGTTTCGAAGCATCCCTCGCGGAAGACCTTTACAGCATGATCAAGAAATTCGGAGAGTACGGGTTCAACAAGTCACACTCCGCGGCGTACGCTCTTGTGACCTACCAGACCGCGTACCTTAAGGCGCATTACCGCATACAGTACATGACCGCGCTGCTCTCGGCACAGCCAGACAGGCAGGAGGATGTTATACAGTACATAACCGACTGCAGGGAGAACGGCATAAAGGTTCTTCCCCCATCCATAAACGGCAGCTTTTATGATTTTACTATCGAGGGTGATGCAATAAGGTTCGGTTTCGGCGCGATCAAGGGCCTGGGAGAAAAGGCTATTGAAAACATCGCGGCAGCAAGGGTAAAGACCGGCGGTTTTAAAACACTCAAGCAGTTTCTTGAAGAGGTCGATCTTTCACTGGTTAACAAGGGTGTGCTCGAGGCGCTCATCAAGTCAGGGTCTTTCGACGCGATCCACAAAAACAGGGCGCAGCTTTACGAGTCCATGGACCTTATAATTGAACTGGCCCGAAAGTACCACCAGGACATCGAATCGGGGCAGGGTGACCTGTTCAGCATGCAGGAGGGGAGGGACAATACGCGCATCGCGTCTGACCTGCCCGCGGTCGCTGAATGGAAGGACAATGTCAAGCTCACGTTTGAAAAAGAGGTGATCGGGCTTTACCTCTCGGGCCATCCGCTCTCCAGGTTCGAGAAGGAGATCAGGTCATTCCCGTCTTACAGGCTTTCAGAGATCTGCGAGGAGCAGGACTGCCAGGATATTTCCATAATAGGAATGCTCAATAACGTGACGGTCAGGAGGTCGCAGAAGAACGGTTCGCAGTACGCTGCCGGCACGCTGGAGGATCTTGACGGCGTCATAGAGGTGATCTTTTTTTCAAGGGTACTCGAAAAGTTTGCTGACCTTATTAACAGCACGGAACCGGTTATGGCAACCGGTAAAATCGAGCTTGATGCGGGAAAGCCTAAAAAAATGATAGTGAACAGCCTTAAGTCGATCAAAGAGGTAAGGCGCGCGGCTGTCTCGGCAATACACATAAAAATTGATTCCACCGGTGTCGATGACAATATAATCGGCCGCATACGGGATGTGGTCGAAAAGCACAGGGGGGGCTGCCCTCTATATTTTCACGTCAGGGAGATGGCCGACACAAAGATTATAAGGGCTCATACCAGTTTTAATGTTCAGCCCTCTGAGGAGTTTATCTTTGAAATATCAGGGCTTGTGGGGAATGATTCGGTAAGGTATTCGTTCAACAGGTATGACTAGGATCGCATTTGGCTTAATTTAATTTTTGGTAAACCTTCTGTCATACCCGTGAATACGGGTATCCATGATTCGAAGTGTATATTTTAACAGAATTTCCGCCTTTGCGAAAATGACAAGATCTGCGGAACATGTGGTTAGTGAATATAATGATAAAGATGAGGTCGGTATGAAAATAGTCAGCAGGATTGACGATGTACGCAGTGCGGTCATGCAGGCCCGCGGCGAGGGTAAAAAAATCGGGTTTATCCCGACCATGGGCTATCTGCATGACGGCCACCTGAGCCTTGTCGAAATATCACGGGGGATCACGCAGTTCCAGGTAATGAGCATCTTTGTGAACAGGCTGCAGTTTAACGACAGTAGCGATTTTACCAATTATCCCAAGGACCTTGAGCGCGACATTGCCATGGCCGGGAAATGCGGAGTTGACCTGCTCTTTACCCCGGACGACAGGGAGATGTATAAAAACGCCCTTACCACCGTTGATGTATCCCGGCTTACCGATAACCTTTGCGGAGCCCACAGGCCCGGGCATTTTAAAGGTGTATTTACCGTGGTGAGCAAACTCTTCAATATTGTGCAGCCTGACCTTGCCGTGTTCGGGCAGAAGGATATTCAGCAGGCTGCAAGCATAGAAAAGATGGTCTTTGACCTGAATTTCCCGGTCAGGATAATCCTTGCACCCATAATCCGCGAAAAGGACGGGCTTGCCATGAGTTCACGCAACAAGCACCTTGATCAGCAGCAGCGTGCCGATGCCCTGGCCCTCTCTTCAGGCCTTAAACACGCGGAGCAGCTTATACTTGGCGGGGAACGTGACGTAAAAAAAATAACTCATGAAATAGAAAGCATTATAAAAAAAGGAAACCCTGACAGCATAGACTATATTTCGGTTGTGAGCTATGAAGACCTTTCATACATTGACCGCATTGACGGGAAGTCTGTTATAGCCCTGGCCGCATTCTGGGGAACAACGCGTCTTATTGACAATATGATAATCGAAGTTGCGGGGGATAGTTATAAATGCATATACTGAAAGTGCTCCCGTCCCTTACGCTGTGCATTTTACTTTTCTCCTGTTCCAGGGGCGGGCCCCTTACACCACTGGATTCATTTAATGAAATAAGGTCCGCCGCTGAACGTTCCGACAGTGAAGCCATACTTAAAAACCTCTCGGCAGCAAGCCTGGCAAAGATCGATTCACTGGACCTGATGATAAAACAGATGCGCGATGACCAGAAGATAACCCTGGCGAACCTTTACAACTGCACCCCCGGCAGGCTGAACAGCATGAAGAGGGCTGATTATGTGTCACTCTACTTTTCGGTAAAGCACAGCGGCACTGACCTTGGCGCTGTCTTCAGGGATCAGGTTGTAACCGTTGATGTTGAGGGCAGACGCGCGCTGGTAAGAACTGCTGGCGGCATTGAGCTGGGCTTTGTAAGGGAAGGCCCGTACTGGAAACTTGACATAAGCGATCTGTAAGCTCATGGCCAAAACACAGATAACCATACCTGTATTTGTTCCTCACTCGGGGTGCAGGCATTCATGCGTTTTCTGCAACCAGTGGAAGGTTTCGGGAAGCAGCGGTCAGCCTGCGGTTGAAGATATTGAACAGACTGTAAAACGCTACCTTTCAAAAGTTCCCCCCACGGTAAAACGGGTTGAAATCGCATTTTTTGGCGGAAGCTTTACGGGAATAGAAGAATCGAAGCAGCAGATGTTCCTGCGTGCCGCAGAGGGTTTTGTGCGCATGGGGCTTGTGCATGCCATAAGGCTTTCGACAAGGCCCGACTGCATCGATAACGAAAAGCTTGCCCTGCTTAAAGAGTTCAGCGTCGAGACCGTCGAACTGGGGGTGCAGTCATTTGACAACAGCGTACTGGCTGCTGCCGGGAGAGGGCACACCGCTCTCGATGTGTACAGGGCCATGGAACTGCTTAAAGGCTGCGGATTCAGGACCGGGATACAGCTTATGCCCGGGCTGCCAGGCGATACGCGGGAAAGATCGATCTATTCCGCGGATGAGGCAGTGCGCCTTATGCCCGACGATGCCCGCATATACCCCTGTGTTGTACTTGCCGGTACGCGGCTTGAGGCAATGTACCGCAGTGGTGAGTTTACCCCGCTTGACCTTGAAGAGGCAGTTGACATAAGCGCACAGATGTACAGCCGCTTTACTGCGAACGGGATCAGCGTCATACGCATAGGGCTGCATCCCCTTGAAAACAGCAGCTCTGTAATTGACGGCCCGTACCACACCGCAATGGGTTTTATGGTCAAGTCAAGGTACAGAAGAAACGTTCTGGATTCTCTTCTCGCGGAACATAAACCCGGTCATGGATCTGTTGTAAATCTTGCCATTCCCCGGAGTTTCTGCGAGGAGTATATAGGGCTCAGGAGGGGGAATATGGATTACCTTAAATCCAGGTATTCCCTTGCTTCAATAGAGTACCATGCCGCTGACACGGACCGTCCTTTCATAATTGCCTGATTTTTTTATTGACGTACAGGGGGTACTGATAATTCTATCACAAACAGTTGTGTGCGGAGGTTATTTATGCCCATATACGAATATCAGTGCCTTGAATGTAACCATAAATTTGAAGTAAAACAGTCAATGAACGATGAACCTGTCAGTTCCTGCGAAAAATGCGGAAAACCGGTTCGCAAGCTTTACAACGCGGCAGGTATAATTTTCAAGGGATCGGGTTTTTACGTAAATGACTACAAGGGGAAGAGCGATAAATCAGCTGAAACTGCACAGCCCGCATGCAGCGGCGGCTGCTGCGGATGCCCTGCAACGGGTGGCGCTGAATAGTTTCAGGCCTTTCTTTTAGCCTTTGCCCTGTTTTTGCGAAGTATCGAGTTGAGATATTTTTCTATAGAAAACAGGGCATTGGGCGTTATGAAATCCTCTTTAAATTTGAATGACGAAATCGACTCCATGAATTCTCCGAGCGCCTCGGGGCTCTTTGCAACCTCGGGGTCAACAAGCAGGTATTCAACATCCGACATCAGATATTTTTTACTGCGCACAGGGTAGAGTACCTGCCGCGCGTTATACATGGGGATAACGATCTTCAGGTTGTTGGCGCGCAGTTCCGTAATAACCTGGTCAAGGCGCGCTTCATTGTCGGGTTGTATCTCGATAAAATCTGATATGGGTATAAGTACCGAGTCGCGGGCCTGTATGAGCGAATAGACATCTTTGGTTTCTTTTGAAAAAGAGGGGCGCGGGCCGCTGACCCTGTGAGCCTGGGATGCCTTTGGAACGTTCTTTTCAAGGGGCGCGGGCTGTTTTCTGCTGAAGAGAGATATGACCGCACTTACAATGTTTATAAGAATTGATCCGCTTTTCGGCGAGTCGCCTTTTTTCAGCAGGGGATCGTTTTTATCTGACATCAGCTTCTTGTTGAACGCGTCATATTCACGCAGCAGCTGGTTCATTGTCTTCAGCCGTTCGCTCGTACCTATTATTTTAAGCGGATTCTCCTCTGCCGCGATGCTCCCGGCTGCCTCGGCGAGTATCTCTGCCACGAAAATTTTTTCATCCTTCTGGCTTTCCGTAAGGCTTTCAAAGAGGTGGCTGTCGGTAAGGTGTTTTACAACCTCGGTGAATTTTTCAAGAAACTTTGATGAATCAATAATGTATTTAAGCCCGTCGGAACTTGTAAGTGATATTATTTTACCCGCAGCCTTTTTGTCTGACTCCCACTGTGAAAAGTTTTCAGCATCCATTCCCTCAAAAAGCGAGAGTATGTTGCTTTCGGTTGTAATGATGTTTTCAGCTATATGCTTCATAATTTCAGCGTCGTTCAGCAGAAGGGGATCGAGTATCTTGTCAACTTTTATGATGCAGTCGCGCAGTGACTGGAAGTTCCTGACCGCAAGAAGGTCCTTTTTGTCAAGGGCTATGGCCATTTCACCGGTGAGCGTGTTCAGGATGTAGTTGAATTTTGTGTCCCTGTAGTCGCTTACGTTCGAGTTGAGTATTCCGAAGTTTTTAAGCCTGCGGGTTATCGCCGCGTTATTGGCGTCTATAATTTTACGCATTGTTTCAATGTCGATTTTAAGTTTAACGTGTTCATAATTCTTTTTGTGAAAGCAGAAGTCCTCGGTAATATCATACCCGTTTTTGTCGTAAGAGTAGTTTTTGAATGTAAAGATGTTTGTTCCAAGCTGGCTCTTGATGATGTAAGAAAGGTGTGTCTTGTTTTTTGCCTTTCGTATAAGCTTGGTCAGGTTGAACAGCCTGAAGCCCGCCAAGAGCTGCAGCAGGCTTTCGGTAGACCTGCTGTCGCGTGACGCGACCAGTTCATTGTAATCCTTTTCGGGAATCAGAAAGGTGAATTCAGCCTTTTCTTCGATGATAAGGTTTTTGTTTTCAGGGTTAACTGAAAAGGCGTATGAATAGACAGGTTTTACCTCGTCGGGATTGTATTTTACCAGAAGATCCAGCAGGTACTGTATGTTCAGAAGACGTTTCTGCGTAATGGGGATCTTTATATTTCGCGATTCATTCAGGGATTCTGCGGTTGCCAGGTCCATGCCTGGACTTTTTTTCCATGCCTTCTGGTAAGTCTCTATTTCGGTAAGTATTTCGTCAAGATAGGGCTCCTTGAGCAGCCTGTCGTGAAGAAATGGATATTTGTCGCTCCGGTTATAATGCAAAACTTTCACCTTTAAGCTATATGTAGTCAGATTCAGATTTTCTTTTTATCCGTTAATATTACCGGCTTTAATAAAACTTTGTCAATTATAAATTGTATCCCTTTACCATGGGGACAAATCTTACGTATGCAAAATCTTCAGTTATTATTTCTCCGCCCATGCGGGTCAAACGCAGCAGCTTCTGCACCGAGTCCCCTACGGGCAGGACCATGCGGCCGTTTTCGGCAAGCTGATCCACCAGCTTTTCGGGAATAACAACCGGCGCGGCCGTAACTATTATTACATCGAACGGGGCCCTCTCAGGCAGGCCGCAGTAACCATCCCCGTGAACCACTGTCACATTAAGGCATCCCTCCTGCAGAAGCCGTATGCCTGAAGATTCGGCAAGCGTTTTGATCCTTTCGATACTGTAAACCTCTGCCGCAAGCCTGGAGAGCACCGCGGCCTGGTATCCCGAACCGCAACCGATCTCGAGTACCTTTTCGGTGCCGCTGAATTCGCACAGCTGGGACATGAGCGCCACAATGTATGGCTGTGAAATGGTCTGGTTGCTGCCTATTGGAACGGGGTGGTCGCCGTAAGCATCGACAAGATATTTGTCGGGAATAAAGTTCTCCCTTTTTATCGATGCCATCGCAGCAAGAACGCGCGGATCCACTATGCCCCGTGCCTTAAGGTGTTCATCGATCATCAGCTGCCGCTGACGCGCAAGTATCTCATCTCTATCGATTGTATTGCTCCTTTGTTGCGAAGTGCATAATTTTAGCCTTATCGTATCTGCTGCCAATAAGTTTTTTGACCGTTTTAATTAAAAACTGAAGCAACCGGCCTCCCTTAATCACCGGGCAGCAGCGGTGCCGGGTGTTGTATATATGATACAGTTGTGTTTTTTTTGACGTGTCATGGCATGATCTGCCGATTGTTGTTAATCCGTAATTATAATCCCTGATTAAATCAGCAGTTAGAATTGTAAAAATAATCAGAATGGCATGGATACTGCGTATTATATTATGGTCAGCCCATACATCATCCGGTTATGGCAGCTGTGCCTGAATTCTTTAAGCAGGAGGCTGGAGTAATGATACAGATACTGAATATGCTCTGGATAGTTGTTCTGTTCTGGCTTGTAATTGAATTTATAAATTCACGGCTGAACAGAAGGGAAAAACACATTAATATAAGGGATGAATTTAACCAGGGAATAAACAAGTAGCAGCAGCTTGCCCTTAATTTCCAGTCTCCTGACCGGTCAGTCCCGGCTATTCCGCTCCGCCTGATATCCTCTATAAAACCGCACCATCCCTCTTTAATAAATATCGATCTATTTAATAGTAATTGACACTGCCGTAAACTGCTTAAATCATAACAACAGCGTGATTTTTTAAGCAAACTGTTAAAACAGGCAGGTGATATTATGCGGTTAAAATTACTTATTCCACTGCTCATGGTTTTTTCAGTGCTCTTTGCACAGGATGACAGGCTGACACTCTCTGCCATTGTGCGCGACATCGATTCGTGGCAGAATAAAAGCCTGGAGATGAACCTGAAGCTTAAAAAAATCGATTATCTGTTCGAAAAGATTGTTTTTTATGATTCAGATAACATAAATATTGAATTCAGCATAGCAGGGAAAAAGAAAAAAAAGGAGCTGGCCGGCGATCTTCTTAACGCTCATGACGGAGTAATGTACAGGGTCAGATTTACCATTGTCGGCAGCGGTAACCTTGGGGGGCTTACGGGTGAACTTCAGGGTTTTACCCCGGTCTATTCAGATTATGTGCCAGAAAGGTGAATAGAAAAAGAAAGCAGAATAGCTGGGCGGCTATTCTGCCTTCTCCGTTTTGCAGTGCCAAGTTTACAATATGGTAAGAACGGGAGGGAATTACCATATCATTACTTGTAACTTTAGTTTCGGATTACCTGGCCGGGAACTTTAGTATTTTTTTTAGATAATTTTAAAAAAAGTTTTATGCAGGATTTTGCGATCCATGGAGAAAAATGAAGGGAACCATAATAAAGGTATTCGGGCGCTACTATACAGTCGAGGGTGGCGGCCGCCACGTGGACTCGGTACTCAGGGGCAGGCTGAAGGTTCCGGGGGACACAAG
>JAAYBQ010000377.1 GCA_012730035.1 Spirochaetota bacterium | reverse complement strand
TACCGCTAATCAGACTTTCTTGAGAAATTCCAGTGCTTCATTTTCTGAATTGAATATATCAAACATGTCTGTAAGCTCGACGACCTCAAAGATCTTTTTGACTGCATTGTTCATATTGCACAGAACAAGTTTTCTCTTGCTCTCTTTGAGTATCCTCATTGTGGATACAAAAATTCTCAGACCGGAACTGCTCATATATTCGACATCTTTAAGGTTAAGGAGAAAATGACATGCAGGTTCGTTTGTAATCAGTTTATTTATTTCCTTTTCGATATCAGCAGAGAGATGCACATCAAGTCTGCCCTGAAGGTATATAATTATAGCATTCCCTGTCTTTTTTGAATTAAGTTCCATTTACCCGCTCCATTATTTGAGTTAAAATTTGATTAGATACATTTAATTATTACATAATAACCAGTAATTTAATATTAATCAATTAAAAAAATCATTCTTTTCCGGCTTTTGCGTCTCTGCCGGTTATAATAAGTGTAATAAAGCATATAAAAAGTACGAAAGTAAATATAAATCCGAAAATAAGCATGGACTTATGATAATAATTAACACCGTTTTCACTTCTGCTTACAAGGGCAAAACCGGTTTTTATAAGCATCAGGGCTGATAAAAAAGGGAATAATACGCCATTTATCCATATCATAAGCCTGTATTTCAGCGGATCAAACAAAGGCATTATCATCATTAAACCCGAAGTCAGCAGCATTGCGGAAAAAGCCCTGAGTATGTGATACATAGGCGCAATAAGTTCGTTTGTTCTTACCTCGCCTGCCCATATTTCTGACACATTCTTCACAAATATTTTAAAAACTCCCATGGGGGAGTAAAAAAAAGCAACACCAATAATTATATATATCGCACCTGCAACCAGCACAGAAATCTGCAAAGCGTTTGTTTTTACCGACCTCAAGATTAACCTCTCTATTAAAGAATTCTTAATGCAAGGGAATGTGTAATAGTCTTGGTTTTATCAGAAATTTTGTCAAACTTAAACTCATTTTCATCAATTTCCATGAATAAATTTTTACCCTGCTGAAGGTAATAGGATTCATCAGAATAGGGAGCCGTGCCGGTATCGAGCGTATTCTTATACAATTCGTTAATTACGCCATCGCCGGGTGTAATACGGTCGCGGTTCAACACCGAGAGATAGTAAATCTCATCGCAGCCTGTTCTGAAGAGTTCCGCGGGCGAAACGGTTACAGCAGGGTATCCCGAACTGCATTCGCCGCCGGATGTACTGACGGGCTCAAAAAGCGGTGACGTAATATAACTTGCAGTCATAAGCGACGCAAGATCTCCGGTGCTTGCAATCCTTTCACTGCCTGAAGAAATAAGTTTGCAAACCGGCTGAGTGTGAAACATCTCGATCCGTTTGTCAGAAGCGAGTTCACGGGCATATCTGAGAATTCTGCTGTTTTTAAAAATAAATGATCCGGGAAAGGAGATGTCAAGGTTCCTGTTAATCTGCTCCGAAGAATAAAAACGGCGCAGCATAGCGACCAGTTCCTTTTCATCATGACCCAGCAGGTACAGGCATGAGATAAAATAACTGAAAGAGGATGAATATATACTGTCAAAAAACTTTCCGCTGTGCTGAAGATCTACAAAGAAACCGGCAAGGCACACAGACTCAAGCGACAGGCTCTGAACCGCAAGGGACCGTCCCGGCGATGTTATTTTTTCAACAAAGGGTTTTATACCCGCGCCTGCTGCAGAGCCGGCCAGTAAATCCACATTACCCGATTGCTCATACTCCCGGTTGTGCTCAAAGGTGAATCCACCCACAAAGGCGCCCCGTTCACCCGGCAGGTATTCATTCCGCACATAAAAAACCCGCTGGAAATCCGTAAGCTTTTCATCAAAAAGACCGTTCAGTTCACCAGTCTCTTTTTTACCGCCGGTCAGGGCAAAAATCATGTCAGATCCCGCAAAAACTGCATCACGCAGTTCAGGATCGGTATTTGAAAGGTCCGCAATTATATATCTGAACCTTCGGGAAAGAAGAAAAAGCAGTGTGCCGATTATGGAAGGATCAATCCTGACCCTGGACGAAAAGGTTATGTTGAGCAAGTAAAGTCCATCTTTGACATGGACAAGCCTTTCATTCAGAAGTGACTCCGCGCCTGTGGCAGACTGGTCCCTTTCCGAAACAGGAGCTGTAAGCCTGCGCTGAAAAACATCGAACAACGATTTACCCGAATATGAAACATCCAGGATCACCGTTTCATCCATCGTAAGAGCGAGGCCAAGTGCTGCCGAAAGAGTTGTCTTCCCTGATCCCTGGCTGTCTGAAAACACAGAAACGACTTTACCCTTAAGATCAAAATACCTACGGCCTGTTTCGGTCATCTCAAAACCCATTGAGGTGATCATCCTGATATATCCACGCAGGGCCTTGTGATATTTCATGAAAAACCTGTAGATATCCTCTTCATGAATAACGAAAATTGTTGAATCGAGGAGTGCTCTCACGTTGCCGCGCTTTCTGTTTTCAACAAAGGGGAGTGATCCGAAAAATGAACCGGATGTAAAATAGACTACCTCTGCATTGCCTATTGTTTCGACTTCAAAAATTCCGCTTATAACAATATTCAGCGAACTGGTCTTTTTAAGCTCGGCGTACTGACCGCTTTTAACAGTGATTACACGGCCGGTTCTGAAAAAAAATTCAGACTCCTCAGCCGTAAGATGTTTAAGGAATGGAACTGTTCTGCGGATAGTTTCAAAAGGATTCATTTTATCAGATTCTTTTCAGGAGTTCAACAAGTTCAGCCTTGCCTTTTATGTCAATCGGCCTGGTGTTGACAAATTCCTGGGCCTTTGGTGAAATGTCGCCGGTTGTAATAACCAGTATTCTCGTGGCATTGCGCGGTTTCATGCTTTCATGAAGTTTGCGAAAATAGGATTCCTGCAGAGTCTCGGTTGTCCTGAGTATACGGATTATCCTGTTGGATTGCCTTGTGTTCCGCCACTTCCCTTCATTTTCGGTTGCAGTTATTTCTATTTCAGTGTCACTTATTATTTCAATGTCTGTAATGTTATAATTCATGCCGGATATGACTTTTCTTGTCATGTGCTCAAACTGTGCAAGCCCGGCGATCATAAAATCCTTGATCCTGTCATCCTGCCTGAATTCAGCGTAAGTTCCCAGTTTCTGCTGGACATCGCGGAACTTGGGGTTTACCTCTACTATCTTTTCCCAGTTAATAATTGCTGAATGTACATCACGCATTTTTTCCTGGCATTCAGCCATAAAGTACCGCAGGCTCAGCTCAGTGTCGCTCCCCTTTTTGGCAAACTTGAGACCGCGCTCAAATTCCATTACAGCCTTCGGGAACTGCGATTTTTCCATGAAACAACTGCCGCGGGCCAGAAGGCTTTTTACCTTGAGTTCGTCGCTCTTCATGGCTATTTCGAACTCCTTGAGCGCCCACTCGAAATCCCCCATCTGTCGAAGCACCAGTCCAAGGTAATAATGCGCCTGGTAATTGGCAGGATCGATCTTGATCGTGTTTAGAAAGCACTGCTTTGCATCTGCCGATACACCATTCTTGTAATATATCTGCCCCAGGTAAAAAAAAGACATATCGTGCTTCATGTTTAGCGATGCGCTTTTCTTAAAATAGCTTATTGCCTTTTCCGCCTGCCCCATGTTGTACATCATAAGGCCAAGTTCATAAAAGTTTTCATAATTGGCCGGGTCCAGCCTTGTAAGAAGCATGTATTCGTTGCGCGCCTCCTCAAAGGATTTGCGCTCCTTGTATAAATTGGCAAGGGTTGTCCTTACGTAAATTTCATTAATCTTGTCGTCAAACCTTCCGAACTTGAGCACCTGCCTGTATTCAAGCACTGCATACTGCGGGTTACCCTCGGACTTGTACGCCTCTGCCAGCAGAAAATGAGCATAAGGATTACGGTCATCTTTTTCGAGCATCTCGGTGAGCTTCTTTATTGCGAGCCTGGTCTGTCCCGCCTCGATCATGGTTTTAAGCTCGTCGAGCTGCTTGGGAAAAACATAAATACTCAGCAGATAAAGAATTATTATTGCGAGTATTATACAGAAAAGAAAAACCAGGATATAAGTAAAAATCATACATTAACCCTTGTAACAATATTCATAAAACATACAAAACATCCAAAGCTTAACAAAAAGAGCACTGCATATATAGAACATTTTTCACTGATATATGGCAATAAATTATTGACAAAACATGTCTTAAAAAAAATAAAGAAGAGAATCGGGGGCGTAGCTCAGCTGGGAGAGCGCATGAATGGCATTCATGAGGCCAGGGGTTCGATCCCCCTCGTCTCCAGATAAACCCGCTTTTATTCCTCAATTTCAGTTCCATGAATGGTGATTATTTTGAGTATTTTGTATTTTCGCTTTCCTGCAGGGATAGTGACATCTACCGTATCGCCTGCCGCCCGGTTCTGTAATGCCACACCGATAGGTGACGAAACTGAAATTTTACCTTCAGCAGGATTCACTTCGTTAGAGGAAACGAATGTGAACACGATTTCATCCTCAGAATCGAGATCAAGTAATGTCACAGTTGAACCATACCCGATGCGGTCATCCGGAATATCGTTCATGTTAAGGTCATTCAGTTTATTCAGCTGATCGGTAAGCTGAGCTATCCGGGCCTTCACAAATGACTGCCTTTCCCTTGCGGCATGGTACTCAGCATTCTCTTTAAGGTCGCCGTATTCCCTTGCTTCAGCAATTTTTTTCGGAAGATCCACCTTGAATTCATGCTTCATCTTCTCAAGTTCATCCCTTACCTTCTGTTTCTTTGCTTCAAGCTCGGTGCTCATTAAAATCTCCTTAAAATTTAAATCCCGGATAATATCAGCTTTGGTTTTCGTCAGATGCCACTTTCATCAGAAGCTTGACCTTTCTTTCCCCGTCCTTCATAAGGGTAAAGCCGCTTTCCTTCAAAGTTTTTTCAATTTTGTAAGTCATTAAATCAACAATTTTTTTTGTCATATGTTCTTCCCTGAACCGGTGATGTTATTACCATCCTTGGTAATGTGTAATGTATGGTTAAAACTATTTTCGGTAACAATCCTGCAGTATTTAAGGATATTAACCTTTAACCGGTTAAAAAACAAGCTTTAAATTTCCCGATTCAGGGTTTTTCCTCTATTATAACCACATTGCCATATTTAGAAAGCCCGTTTTCAATCCCCCTTTTACCCACAACAACCGTAACAAGCCCCTCCGAAAAGAGCTTTCTGCTTTCATCTATGATCTCTTTTGAAGTAACAGCTTCAATTCTGGATGTGTACTTACTGTAATAATCCTTATCAAGGCCGTAATAATCCATGGTAAAATACATGGAAAGTATTCTTGCTACGCTGGAAAAATTAAAAACATAGCTGTTCGTTATGGCACTCTTTGCCCATGCAAGTTCATCACCTGGAACAGGCTCATTGTACATCCTGCTGATATTGGTTTTCATAAGAGAGAGCACGTTTGCGGCCTCTTCATTCCTGGTCTGGGCAAAACATAAAAAGAATCCGGCACCGTACCTGGCGGCCACGTACGAAAAGACAGAATAGGCCAGTCCCCGTTTCTCCCTGATATCGGTCATCAGCCTGGAACCGAACGATCCTCCCCCCAGTATATAATTCATAACATCAATGGCATAGTTTCCGCCGTATTTAACGTCCGGCGCAGGGGTGCCGCAGATTATGGTTGCCTGATCATAGTCAGCAGGAATTAAATAGATATTCCTGCTCTTTGCTGCAATCTGCGACCTGACAGTTTCAATATCTGTCGTATAGTATTCCCTGCCCCCACTCTTTGCCGGACCGAAACTTTTTCTGCAAAGTCTGCCTATCCTATCGCTTCCAATTGACGATGAAACC
>JAAYBQ010000376.1 GCA_012730035.1 Spirochaetota bacterium | reverse complement strand
TCCCTTTTTTATCTTCACCTGAATGATTATTATTTGTATAAACTTATCATCAAACAATAATAAATTCAAGAATTAAACTTCAAAAAAATAAATACAAGTATCATCGTCAACCCCAGACCATCAACAATAACAAGTGTTATTAAACATAATTGATGAATTAAAGAAAACTGTGAATAATTACGGGAAAACAGATCGAAATAGAGGTTGATTACATTTTTATCATCAGATAATGGTTGTTTGATCAGGCAAAAGAATGGTCCGATGATAAACAATAAACCGAAGAATATGAAGTGGTCATAAATTATGCTGAAGTCTTTAACCGCAAACCAGATAGTGACAACTGGTACAATAAGTAAATCTATAAGCAGCCATATTGTTGCTTTTGGTTCAATTTGCTTAATGTGTAAGTCGTTGCCTGAATTTTCCGGCGTCATATCACTGAACTCAAAATTAAGGACTTAATCGTTCCCCTTTGCCTTTTCCCAGAGCTCATCCAGTTCAGCAAGACTCATGTCATGCATAACCTTACCTGATGCCGCACATTCACGTTCAATGTGCTTAAAGCGTTTCATGAACTTATCTGTAGTGGCACGCAGAGCGTCCTCGGGATCGATCCCCTTAAAGCGCAGTACGTTTACCATGCTGAAGAGTATGTCGCCTGCCTCTTCGGAAATACGTTCCTGCGATTCATGCTTCACCGCTTCCTTGAATTCATGGACCTCTTCGTCCAGCTTGGTCACCGCATCATCAATTTTCTCCCAGTCGAATCCCACATGGGATACCTTCTCCTGTATACGGTAAGCGCGGGTAAGTGCAGGCAGGTGACGCGGTACGCCGTCAAGTATGGATTCACGCTTTGCCTTTTCGCTCTTCTTGATGTTCTCCCAGCGGATCTTCACGCCCTTCGAATCAGCGATCTCCTCGTTGCCGAAAACATGGGGGTGTCTGCGAATCAGTTTGTCGCTAATGCCATTGGCAACATCATCAACATTAAATGCGCCTGTCTCCTCTGCAATTCGCGAATGGGCGTAGACCTGGTATAGCAGGTCACCCAGTTCCTCACGCAGGTTCTCCATGTCGCCGCTGTCTATTGCATCGTAGACCTCGTATGCCTCTTCGATCAGGTACTGTTTAAGCGATGAAAAGGTCTGCTCCCTGTCCCAGGGGCAGCCGCCGTCACTGCGCAGTATGTTGGCGATCTCCTTAAGTCTGTAGAGCGGCTCTTTGCTTTGCATGGTTATTCCTATAGCCTGTAGAATTTTTTCTGTTCAGCAACAGTCGATACGGGCCGCTTGCCGTAGTGATGTCCCGGCCATATCTTTGTATCATCGGGGAGCGTAAAGATTTTGTTTTTAAGCGAGTTTACAAGGTCAGCCTCTGAACTGTCGGGCAGATCAGTGCGTCCCACACCTTCAGTGAAAAGTGTATCTCCTGTGAAGAGGTTACCGCCTGTGTACAGGCATATACATCCGCGTGTATGTCCCGGCGTGTTTATCACCCAGAGTTTACTGTTGCCGAAGGTTATCGAATCGCCGTCTTTAAGGATCTGAAGTTTTTCAGGGCCGGGCTCTGCTGTATCCAAAAACCTGCCCGCATCGGTATCCTTTATCTCCTTAATATATCCGCGGTCGTTTTCATGTATCAGCAGCGGGGCACCGGTCCTGTTCATAACATGGCTGTTCCCCGAAGTGTGGTCATAATGTCCGTGTGTGTTGATAATGTATTTTATTGTGGCATTGTGTTTTTCGACTCTGCTGAATATTGAATTAAAGTCACCGGCCGGGTCAATGAGTACAGCCTCTTTTGTGCTCTCATCTACAAGCAGGTAGCAGAATACGGCCATGCCTGTTACAAGTATCTGTT
>JAAYBQ010000036.1 GCA_012730035.1 Spirochaetota bacterium | reverse complement strand
TTCTCTGTCATAAAAAGATTTTTCAGAACAATAAATTACAGGCTCTATGCAAGGTCGTGGGGCATACGCTTTGTCAGCAACCCGGACATCGTTATAAAGAATAACTGCAGTATTAATATAAACGGAACCATCTGGAGAATCTTTCATTCACCCGGCCATTCCGATGATCACATAACACTCTACGATCCTTCAACCGGAATACTCTTTGGAGGCGATAATATATTACGCAGCAAGTTTACATGGCTTGGGCCTCCCAGGTCGGACATAGACCTTTATCTTGATTCACTTAAAACTATCATGCAGCTGCCCGGGCTCTCCGTGATCCTGCCGGCTCACGGAAGTGTGATTACCAGCCCCGTGGAAAGAATCACAGCTATAATTTCATACTGGGAGAACCGGATGAAACAGGTAGGTGAATGTGTACACGCGGCAGGTAACAGCGGCATTCCGCTTACCGATGTGATATCTGCAGTATATCCCGGAAGCGGCAGGATCAAGAGGGAGTTTGTGCGCGGATGGGTTCTTCTGGTGCTTGAGCGGATGGTCAACAGCGGCGAAATATACAGGGAAACCTGCCGGTATTATCCCGCCCGGGTAAATCGGGCGTAATCTTTGCCCGGTCTGCTGCTTTCTTTTTAATATCCTCCAGTTTTAATTTAATTGACAGAATTTTTTTAACAGGGTTTTTTTTAGGAATTGTTATATTTCCGTATGCTGCTTGTGAGATAATTTAATATATCAGTGAGGTAGTAAATTGAAAAGAATATTACTGGTAGCTTTTGTCTGTTTAACTTTTTTTGCTGCTGATGCGGTTGTCGCTTCCGACCAGGGCGATGTAAGTGCTGCTGTAAAAACAATTCTTAATTCGATCCGGTACGGCAGGCATGATAATGCGATGACGCTTGTTGATGTTGAGGCGGTGTGCAGAACACTTATGGGCAGCTATTGGGCTAAAATGACCCCGGCGGAAAAGGATGAACTTAAAACTAATGTAGATATACTTATACGTAAACTTTCATTCCCCGAAGGTGAAAAACTTTTTCAGCACCTTGATGCAGTTTTGTACGGTAAACCGGTTATAAAAGGGAATAAGGCGAGATGCAAAGCGACCATAGTTGTGCACAGGGACTATAAAAAACAGGAGACTGCAATAGACTTTGAGCTTTCAAAAAATTCAGGCAGGTGGAAGGTGGTCGAAATGTATATACTGGGCGAGGGAATCTTTGCCGGAATATACGAGGATGAAATAAGCCCGGTGCTTAAAAAGGGGGGAATACCCGCAGTGCTTAATGCAATACGAAAACGTGTAGCCGAGGTGTCCAGGTATTAACATGAGAAAAAAATTTTCAGACAGGCTTGCACGAATTCTCTTTAAACGGGCGGGTATGGTTGCTGCAATTATTGCTGCTGCCATTGTTCTTTCCGTATGGGCATCATCAAGGCTTGAAACAAATTACAACCAGCTCGATCTGCTGCCGCAGAACCTTCCGAGTGTAAAGGCCACAAACCAGCTTATCAAGATGGTCGGCGGCGTGGGTTATTTTATTGTCGGGCTTAAAGGGAACGACGAAGCTCACCTGAAAAAGGTTGCCGACGACCTTACAGAACGTTTCCTCAAGGTGCCGGGTGTTATGAACGCACAGTGCCGGCTTGATCTTGATTTTGTTGAGCAGCATTTGCCATATTTTATCGAGACATCCGACCTGGAAGAAATTTTACGCAGGGTGCGCAAGGCAATCAGGGCCGCTGTCCGGGAGCAGACAGGCCTGGGATTTTCTGTTTCCGGAGAGAAGGAGACAATTGGTTTCCAGGACATAATAGAAAAGTATGAGGGCCTTGACAAGAGGGGCATAGATGATCCCTACTTTATTGATAAATCAAGGAAGATGCTTATTATAATGGTGCAGCCAAAAGGTAATCCCGGGGATATTTTATTCTCGGAAAATCTTGTGGCGAATATACAGGCTGTAATAGATGACTACAATAAAAACAATACGGTAAATGCCGTGCTCAAGGAGAAATACAGGGACCTTGCAGATGGCGCTACTGTTACTTACGGATTTACCGGTGATTACAAAAACAATATTGATGATGCAAGGATTGTCGAAAGGGCGCTGCTTCCCACTTCGGTTTTTGCCTTTGTCGGGATTCTTCTCTGCCTTGTTTTTCTTCTTCGCAACCCGCTGCAGATTGTATTCCTGATGTTTACACTTGTCGCAAGTGTGATCATGACTTATGCCTTCTGCAAAATAACCACCGGTGAACTGAATACTATTACTGTTATACTTGGTGCCATTATAATGGGTTTCGGTATAGATTTCGGCCTCTACTTTATCTACAGGCTCAGGGAGGAATTTACCGCCACCCGTGACCTTCAGGCAAGTATAGCATCAACACTGCTGCATGCGGGAACATCGTCCGTGATAAGTGCATTCATATCGGCATGTTCATTCTTTATACTTACGCTTTCAGATTTCAGGGGCTTCTCCGATTTCGGACTTATGGCCGGTGGAGGAGTCCTTATTACGGCTGTTATGATGTATTTTACACTTCCCGTAATTTATGTACTCATTGAGAGGTACAGGCCCGGTTTCAGCAATAGTCTTGTAACTCCCGTATTTTCCGGCGAAAAAGAGGCCGAAGCGGTTTCGCAAAAGCCCTTTCCCTATGCAGGTAAAATACTCGCTTCATCGCTGGTACTGACTGTTGTATTATCTTTTTTCGCGTACAGGATTGCTTTCGATTATGACGGACGTTCGTTCATGACCGCAGACAGCCCCTCGGTAATACTCCAGGAGGAGATAACTGACCGCTTCGGTATCGCAAGTGACCCGGCCGTTATCTACACGCCTGATATTGACGAAGCGCGTAAAGTGTACGACGCCCTTGTGCCGCTGCCTGAAGGATCAAGCGTAGACTCGGTTCTGTCCATACACACGCTGGTCCCTTCTATGGAGAAACAGCTGGCCAATATTGAAGTTCTTAAAGAGATAAAATCAAAAATAGCGAATATACCTCCGGATATGCTGGACAACGATTCGAAGCAGGCTGCGGCAATGATCGACAGATTTCTTAAGATGCCAACTTTTACCATGGCCGATGTTCCGCAGAGTCTTATAAGTCAGTTCAGGCCCGTTATCGGTTCGGGTTTTGAAAATGGATACCTGACATTTATATATCCCGGGGTTTCAGTATGGGACGGCAGGGAGCTGATCCGTTTTAGCGATGAGGTCGGATCTGTAAGGGCTGGTGATAAAACCTACTATACTGCGGGTGGTGCTGTTCTGTTCGCTGACCTGGCGCGCATAGTACTTGCTGATGGTAAAAAGTTTTCCCTGCTGATTGTAATGCTTGTTATAATTATTCTGGCAGCAGCGTTCAGGAATGTGCGGGCTGTTCTGTTCTCCATAATTCCTCTTCTGGGGGGGATGGTCTGGATGCTGGGGCTGATGGCGATGTTCGGGTGGAAGATAAATTTTGTTAATATAGTGGTTTTTCCCGTTGTATTTGGATACGGAGTTTCTCTCGGAGTTTATCTTTACCGGAGGTACATGGAATCAGGTTCGGTTATGCTCTCTGTGAGGCGTACCGGTATGGCCATAGCCGGTTCATCTGTTACTACACTTATAGGCTGGGCTGCACTTCTTGTTTCAGGACACAACGGCCTTGAGTCCATGGGTATCCTGGCGTTTTTCGGAATCGCAGCTGCAATGTTCCTTACATTCACAATTCTTCCCGCGCTTCTGGAAATTACAGGTGGTAAAAACAGCAGGTCCGGCAGATGATTTTGTTAAGGTTCACGCGCTGCCTGTTGCCGCTTATACTGCTTTTTTTTACCGCGTGCAGTACGGTCAGATCCTCTTACATTAGTGAAGGGTATAATGATAATCAGCAAAGTATGGTCAAACATGTGCGTATCCTTGTATATGTTCCGGAAGACAAAGAGAACATCGCTCCACTGATCGCGGACATTGCCTCGGACATGATCAGGCTGAAGACTAATTACTTTGTGCATGGCGTAAAAATTATCAGAGGTGACTGGCGGGAAGAACTCGGGGGTGATGGAGGTATCATACTCTTTACAGCAACAGTTTACGGCGCAAGCGGTAATCGCGTTAACGTTGAAATGATATCTGAACTGATCGGCTGCCCCGACGGTAAAGTGTTCTGGAGCGCCTCTGCCGCGGCTGCAAAAAGATCGGACGATCCTGACCTGAAAGAGCTTACATCGCTCTACACCGTAAAACATCCCTCGGCCGGAAAAATTTATGCTGCTCCGTTATTTATAATTATCCAGGATTTTGTTGATATAATGCCTGACCCTCAACTTACAGATGAAGAGATTGACCGGAGAATACAACTTGAAGCGGACATGGAGTAGAAAAGGCGTTTTAAAATCTATTTTTATGTGATAAGAATATCAGCCTTCGCGGAAGTGACTCCGGAGTGAAAATCGATCGTTACCGGTTACTTAATAAACGGTGAGGCCATATATGCAATTGCCGCGATTGCACCTGCGCACGGCATGGTTATGATCCATGCCCATACTATTCTGCCTGCGACCCCCCATCTTACTGCGCTCAATCTTTTTAACGAGCCCACACCCATTATGGCGCCTGTAATAGTGTGAGTAGTGCTTACCGGTATGCCCATCCACCCGGCAAAGAATAGCATTACCGCGGCTCCTGTTTCTGCGCAGAAGCCGTCCACCGGGCGAAGCCGTGCAACCTTCTGTCCCATGGTTTTTACTATTCTCCAGCCGCCGAACATGGTGCCCAGTGCAATAGCCGCCTGACATGATAAAATTATTGACCAGGGAACATCAAATGTGGGACCAATAAGGCCTGCGCTGAACCACAGGCTGGCAATAATTCCCATTGTTTTTTGCGCGTCATTACCCCCGTGGCCCAGGCTGTATAGTGCAGCCGAAACCATCTGGCCTATGCGGAAGATATGATCAACTCTTGACGGTACAGACTTTCTGAAAATCCAGTAGACCAGCGTGCCCATCACAAGCCCCAGTATAAGGCCGGCAACGGGGGATATAAAAATAAATGTCACTGTTTTTATTATTCCTGAAAGAACAAGGGAACTTGTTCCAGCTTTAACTGTTGCGGCACCAGCCATGCCGCCGATAAGCGCATGCGAAGAGCTTGAGGGCAGCCCCAGAAACCAGGTGATAATATTCCACAGGCATGCTCCTGTAAGCGCGGCAAAGATAAAGCGGTTATTGATTACAGCTATGTCAACTATGCCCTTGCCAATGGTGTTGGCCACATGCAGACCGAAAAACATAAAGGCTACGAAATTGAAGAACGCAGCCCATAACACCGCCTGTCTGGGAGTAAGAACCCTTGTGGAAACAATCGTGGCAATTGAATTTGCTGAATCGTGAAAGCCGTTCAGGAAATCAAAGAGAAGAGCAAGCGCAGTTAGAAATATTACAGTGAGTGTCATCGGTTACGCCCATTTAACAAGAATTGATTCAATAACGTTCGCAACATCTTCGCAGATATCAAGTGTAGTCTCGGCATCGACGATAATCTCTTTCCACTTTATCAGGTAGATCGGGTCTGTCACATTATCAAAGAGTTTGCCGAGAATGTTGTCACGCATCCTGTCTCCGACGTTTTCGAGCCTGTTTATTTCTATGCAATGCTCGCGTGCTGACATAAGGTTTTTGGTGTCCCTAAGTGCTTTAACCGCAAGCTCGACAGCGGCGGTGGATTTTTTCAGTACTTCTGCGAATTCCACAAGGTCGTTGTTCACGCCGGTTATTCGGTAGACCCGCATCCTGTTGACCATCGTGTTCAGCATGTCTATAATGCTGTCGAGTTCATTGGCAAGAGCATGTATATCCTCTCTGTCGAATGGGGTAATAAATGTTTTGTTAAGACTGTCGATAATGGCATGAGTAATCTGGTCCCCCCTGTGCTCTATATCCTGCATCTTACTTACAACTTCTTCGGTGTAGATTCCCTTTGATGTGACTTCGTAAAAGTAGTTGGATGCTTCTATGGCAACGGCTGCGAGCTTGTCGAACATGTCAAAGAAGTTGGTTTCCTTGGGGAAAATGCTGAATCTCATTGTGGTCCTCCAGTGGTTGCATATACGCTGTGATTACACTAAAAAGTATTTTCAGGAATAAATACTGCAATTTTTTATACAATCCATGCAAAACAGGTACCAAGTCAAGAATTTTACAATAAATTGTTTTTTAGTGGCGGGAAGGTTTTTTCACCTTTACTGAAATTATTATTGTCTGCGAAGGGTTCAGATTTTACCTTGTAAAGGTTAATTTGAGGGATAATTACTGATGATACAACTTGTCAAAAAACTTTTCAGCGATGCAGATATCAGCATTTCTGATAAACAGGCTGAACTCTTCGCCGGATACTACAGGCTTGTAAACGAAAACAACGATGACAATGATCTTACACGCATCAGGGGTGAAGAAAATTTTATCATTAAGCACTTTATCGATTCAGTTTATTATACAAAATTTATTACGCTACCCGGATCTCTTGTTGATATCGGGACTGGAGCAGGGTTCCCCGGGATACCCCTTAAAATAATGTTCCCCGGGCTTAAGCTAATACTTGCTGAACAGCGCAGCAGGAGGGTTGATTTCCTTAAGCTTGCAGTTAAATCCCTCGGACTTCAAAATGTTGAGTTCTACCCGCACAAGGTGACCGATAAATCTTTTTTCAGCGTCGATGGCGTGATTACCAGGGCGCTTGAAGACGCGCCCGAAACACTGGCCCGTGTCCATCACTTTCTTCCCGAAAATGGTGTCATAATACTTTTAAAAGGTCCCGATGCAGACGGTGACATTGATGCCCTCTCTGACGGAAACAGGCGTTACTTTAATCTTGAAATCGACAGGGAATACACTCTGCCGGGAACTGACTTAAGAAGAAGGATCCTGTTCTTCCGAAAAAAGGATAGCGGGATAAAACGAATATACAAAATACTCAAGGATGAGAAAGAGACACCGGGCATAGCCGTAAGCTCAGAAGATAATAAAACATTCAGGGATATCAAAAGGGCAGTGGCGGGGGAACTTTTAAAAAAACAGGGTCTTGCCGCCATATCGGGTAAAAAGATCATAACTGGTTTTCTCGACTCTTTTACCGCTCAAGGTTCGCGCCTTGTGCTGCCCGATGAGTACACTGAGAACGATGAGAAGTTTATGGCGGTTATTGAAAGGTTCAGGGCCGCGAATTCTCTCTACATATTCAGGAAAGGCCTGTTCAACGAACTGGACGCGGCCGGGGGCAGGTCACCCCTTCTGGTTGCAGAGGTCCCGGGATTGGGGGACTGGGACGGTTCACTCCTTAATGGGTGCAACCCGGTCATTCCGTTTCAGGATCCGCTTAACGTCGGGGCGGCTGTAAGGTCCTGCGCGGGTTTCGGCATACAGAGGATAATACTGACAAGGGATGCGGCAAATCCGTACCATCCAAAATCTATTCGCGCATCTTCGGGTGCAGTCTTCAACATGGAATTTGTCAGGGCCCCGATGCTCGAAGAATTCCCGGCGTTGATTGATAATTCAGTTCCTGTAATTTCACTGGACAGGGGAGGGGATGATCTTGATGGAATAACTTTTCCCGGTTCCTTTCTTCTTGTCCCCGGAATTGAAGGCCCCGGTCTTCCCGCAAAACTTAAGATGCACAGTGTTTCAATACCTGTATCTGACGCAGTAGAATCGCTTAACGCTTCAGCTGCCCTTGCGATTTTCATGTACGTGTGGCGCAACAGGGTAAAAAAATAAATTGACAGCAGGCTCTTTGCCGGTGCTGAATCTTTCTGACGCATAAGTACGTCCGGCCGGGTTGAAAAAATACGAGGATGGTAATAATATGTCGATTAAAGAAAAAATAAGGACTATACCCGATTTTCCCAAAAAGGGTATAATGTTCAGGGATATCACAACACTGATCAATGACGCCGAAGGCTTCAAAGAGGTCATAGACAGTTTTGTAAAGAGATACACTGGAGTGGATATTGATTACGTAATGGGAATTGAAGCAAGGGGATTTATACTTGGTGGAGCGATTGCCCATGCCCTGGGCAAGGGATTTGTTCCTGTGCGCAAGCCGGGCAAACTTCCGGCAAAGTCTATAAAGCATGAATATGCCCTTGAATACGGCACTGACTGCCTTGAGGTGCATGAAGACGCAATAAAAAAAGGTGATAAAATTCTGCTGGTTGATGATCTGCTCGCAACGGGCGGAACAGCTCTTGCCGGTGCTGCGCTGGCGGAAAAACTTGGCGGAATAGTGGTCGAGATGGCCTTCATAGTTGACCTGCCCGATGTAGGCGGAAGAAAAAACATCGAAAGCAGGGGATATAAAATGTTTCACCTTGTCGAATTTGAGGGGGACTAAAAGTCCGGTAGAAGGTTGAATGCATTCTGATATTTATTCTTATTAATAAAAAGATTTTTTACATGCGTTTGATGACAGTTTCAGGTAAAAAAAAAGAGCCGTTACCGGCTCTTTTTTTTTATATTTCGGCTATATTGCCTTCATCTTCAGCAGCATCAGAATCGGTCTCCTCTGAAGAATCTGTTTCGTAACCGGTCTGGACAGTTTTTGAATCGGATTTTCTGAAGCTTCCTTCACTGCTCTCCGGTTCATCGATCTCTTCAGTTTCTTCGGTGCCATTATCCTCTTTTTCGTAGTTTTTATACCTGTACATCATTTCGCGTGTGCTCATCTCTTTCCACTGTCGCGCCTTGTTTATATACTGGCCGTTTGGATAGCTGTCTATATATGCCTGGAATTCCCTTGATGCAAGTTCATAATTTTTGGCAAGAAAATATGCGTAGCCTGTTTTAATCTGCGCGTCCTGGTCTTTATGGTAAAATGAGTTTGCCTGTACCTTTTTGAAATATGCAATTGCGGTGTTATAATCCTTCATCGAAAAGTAGGATTCACCAAGCCAGTAGAGGGAATTTTCGGCCCTCTGTGTTGACGGGAACTGCGCAAGGTATTTTCTGAAATAGGTTATGGCGCTTGAGTATTTTCCACGCCTGTAGCTGTTAAGCCCGCTTTCGTAAAGCTGTCTCTGGTATGAGCCTGTTACGTCGCCGGTGTAGCTGGAAAAGTTTGAATAATACTTCAGGAAGTGGTCATACAGTTCGTAAGCCTGGCCGTCGTTTCCGGTGCGCTTATAGACCCGTGCTTTGCCGAGTATGGCCTCTTCGTTGCTGCCGTTTTCGTTAAGCGCAAGGTCAAACATCCTTCTTGAACTGGCATAATCACCCTTTTTAAGGTAGATGTGCCCCAGTTCTGTGTATATACGGCTTCTGAAGTCCTTCTCGTCGCTCATATTAAGTATGCCAAGCAGCTGGTGGATACCCTCCTCGTCGTACCTTTTCATTATCTTCAGGCGTGCAAGCCGTGCCCTTATGTCTTTTTCAGTTTCCGGTTTAAGGTTTTTGCTGTCCTTTAGAATTGATGCGTATTTCAGGTATGCGAGCCTGTTAAGGTTCAGTTGTTCGTAGCTCTTTGCTATATAATAAAAGGCCTCGGGTGCGTATTTGGATTTTGGGTAGTGTGATACTATTTTTGTAAAATAATTCAAAGATTCATTTACAGCCTCTTTGGTCCCTCTTTCGTATCTGAGGGCACCCTCTGTGAGAAGCGCCTTGGCTTCTTTATCGGGTTTTGCGAATGAGTCGTAATAGGCGAATGTTCCGATCCCGAGAAAGATTAATAATATTCCTGCGAATGCCCACTGTTTCATTTTACTGGCTCCTGATAATAAATCGATCTAAAGCTACCTTAATCTTGATGTTGCGAACTGTGACCAGAACTCGGCCTCTTCAGGGAAAAATTGCCTTACGTCTTTCATATTGAGCAGTCTGACGCTTTTGCCGAAATCTTCCAGTTCAATATAACTTCTTGCCAGGTATAGTCTGGCTTTTGCCCTGTCGTAATCATTATCGGTAGCCGAAATAAATAAATTCAGTTCTTTTACCGCTCTGGCGTACTGCTCCCCGTAGAAGATGTCTTTTATAATATAATCAAGTTCGCGTGAAGGTTCATCACTCTTTTTTATGATTTTTTCTTTTCCTTGAGGATCTTTAAGTTTATCCTTTTCGGGTTCAACGTCAAAGCTAATCTCCTCTTTCCGGTCCGGTTCACTCACTTTATCTTTTTTTTCAGGGCTAATCTCTTTTTTATCGTCAGCGATTATATTATTTTTTATTCCAATCGGTTCAGGGCTGATGTTGATGCCCCTGCGGAACTGAACAATATGATTTTCGTCGCGTATGTATAGTCCGTAATAGTAGAGTCCCTGGTCGGGTATGTCGGTTGTAAACTTGCCAGTTTTAATATTTTCCGTGGCAAAGATCGAATCGGGCATCAGCATGCCTGAATCTTCAGCCTGTCTGGCGGACCTGAAAATAGAGAGAGTTTCATTGCCGCTGTTCCCCGTGTAGTTCCATTTTATTATCAGTTTGCCCTGGAACACCTCTGTTTCCATGGCTGTAACGCGGTAGAGGGTTGCGATCATTACGGGTGTGTGTGTAAAGTTTGTGCCTGAATCAAAGCTTATGTCAACCGTGCCGTCGTTGTAACGCGCAAATACCGCGTAGTAGAATTTCCCGCCGCCGGGGCTGGTGTCGGTGTAGAGTGTTTCCGACGTTCCTGCTATGTGCAGCAGTTTTGCGAATTTAAGTTTAAGCTGCGAGTCTATGACCTCTTCTGATCTGTAGATTTCATACCCTGCAATTGCCTTTCCCGTAAGAGAATGTCCCTGTTCCCATTTAACGATTATCGAGTTGTTCTGGCCTAAAAAGGCTCCGGTATTGAGAGGGGTGGTCAGTGTCCTGCCCTTTATGTAGATGCCTGTTATCGCGTAGTTGTTGTTGGCCGAAGGTGTAAAGTATTCGATGTCGTTTTTGTCAATGATTGTAATGGCATAAAAATATGTTCCGTAATCGGGCACGTTGCGGTCAACATAAGAGTTTTCTTCGGTTGACGCAACCTTTTCGGCAACCTCGAGGTCAGCCCTGCCGCTGATCATGCTTTTACTGCGGTATATATTGTATTTAAGCCGGTCACCCTTTGCCTTTGCCCATGTGACTTTTATTGAGGAGGTTTCATGTATTTCACATTTAAGTGATTCAACGGGTCCGGGCTCGGAGAAGAGCGATACTGGTATAACCGTAATATTCACATCGTTTATAAGTTTTATGTCGCGCCTGAGCAGGTCCTCTTTTGCTATGATAACGTAAAAATATCTTTTGCCTGACTGCAGGCCTCTGTCTATTATAATCCCATCCTGCGAGGAATTATATGTTCCAATAAGTTTTGAATTAAGCACGTCAGAAATATTGTTGAATTCCTTTTCGCTGCGTCCGAGGACAAAATCGCCAGTATAGCGGGTGTCCATCTTCCATGTGATTTTAACCGCGTCGTTGATCAGCCTTATGCGTTCCGCCCGGATGTCATAAGCTGAATATGGCGGCCCTGTTCTATCCTGTGCCGCAAGCGCAACCGGGAAAAGCAGTGATATAAGTGCTAAAATCGTTATTATTGTATGTAAAAGGGTCTTTTTCATCTTATCGTATTAATATTTTTTTTTATTTTCGGCAGTCCGGGCCTGAAACTTTAACCCGAATGGATCCATTTTATTAAAATAATATTTTTATTATGATTATTCATTACACACGGGTATTATAGCATACGCTTCAGTTTATGTCAAAAAGGCTACACTCCCTGAATGGCAAATGTCATTCCGGTTTTTCCGCAGGAAAATACAGGAATCTTCATGATAGTGTAAGTTTATTTGAGTTGTAAGAGTTACTTGCAGCAGTATTAAGATTCCGCCATTCCGCTGCGCTTCAGCCGGATGAAAGATAGATTCTGTATCCGTCATGTATCCGTCATCTGTCCGTCATCTGTCCGTCATCTGTCCGTCGATCCCCCGGCGGCTGAACAGCGGCGCTGACGCGCATGGATGCGCTAATGGGGATCACCTGCCGGCCGGCAGGCTCAGCCTGATAAAAATAAGTGAAAAAAGTTTTACCATTTTTCATTTTCATAACGTAGTATATTTAGTTGCAGGCTCAAGGCGCGTGAGGCGTATACTTTGGGTTTCAATTTATAAAACTGTTGCAAATCTCTGTATAAGTATTATTGTTGATTTAAGGCTGAATTCTTAATGAGCAGATTCGAAAGATTTTCTGATTGCCTTTGTTCTTCGCTTATGAATCATCTTTTTATGCAGATAAAACAGGTATATGCCTTATCTTCTACCAGTAATTAATAAATTGCCGTAATATAGGGGAACTTTTTCAACAAATGAAATACATAGCAGACCTTCACATACATTCACATTATTCAATTGCCACAAGTTCGCGGCTGGTGCCCGAACACCTTGAGTACTGGGCGCGCATCAAGGGCATAAACATAATAGGTACAGGTGACTGCATTCACCCCGGATGGTTCGCAGAACTTAAGGATAAGCTTGAACCATGCGAAAACGGCCTGTACAGGCTGCGTGAAGAGTTCAGGCTTGACGAATCTAAAAGGTTAAAGCACCCCCATATTCCCGATAATGTTTACTTTGTTCTTACGGGCGAACTGAGCAGCATATACAAGCGCGACGGTAAAGTGCGCAAGGTGCACAACATCTGCGTCTTCCCTGATTTTGACGCGTGCGGCAGGGTTATCTCGCGCCTTGATGCAGTGGCCAATATCCGTTCCGACGGCAGGCCGATTCTGGGGATCGATTCTCGCGTAATTACAGAGATGGTGCTTGAGTCAGGTGAGCAGTCATTCGTTATACCGGCGCATATCTGGACGCCGTGGTTCTCTGTGCTCGGTTCAAAGTCGGGCTTTAATTCGATCGAGGAATGTTACGGTGACCTGACGAAACATATATTCGCGGTCGAGACAGGTCTTTCATCCGATCCGCCAATGAACTGGACCTGCAGTTTTCTTGACTCTTTCCGTCTTGTGTCGAACTCGGACGCGCATTCACCCGAAAAGATAGGCAGGGAGGCTAATCTTTTTGATGCTGAACTTAGCTACAGCGGCATGTACAGCGCGCTTAAGCATGATAAGGGTTTTACCGGGACCATAGAGTTTTTTCCCGAAGAGGGCAAGTACCACCTTGACGGCCACAGAAAGTGCGGAATAGTGTGGGACCCGCTTGAGACTGCAAAACATGGCGGTATCTGCCCGGTCTGCGGCAAAGAGGTAACCAGGGGTGTAATGTACCGCGTTGCAGAACTTGGCGACAGGAACCTTCCGCGCACAGATCTGACGCCTAAAGATTTTTATTCAATAACTCAGTTGCCCGACCTGCTTGCAGAGGCAATGAGCCAGAAGAGCAGCAGTTCAAAAGCTGTAATGAATGAATACATGCATGTCATCCGTTCTCTGGGTTCGGAATTCCATCTGTTTCTCGAGTCTGAAATTGATGAGATCAAAGAGTCCGGCGGTGACATGCTTGCCGAGGGTGTACGCCGTCTCAGGGCAGGTGAGGTTCACCTCGCGGGCGGGTACGACGGAGAGTTCGGCACGGTTAAGGTTTTCAGCCCCGGTGAATTTAAATTTATGGGAGCTTATTCCCTTGTAAGTGATCCCGGTGAAAATGTTGAAATCGCGGTAAGCAGCAGGTCAGCGTTTAACATTGACGAGTTCAGGAAATATGTATCGGCGGCTAAGGCAACGGCCGTAACTGAAAATAAAACGCAGTACCACGGCCTTACCCCTGAACAGTCAGAAGCAGTTAAATGTAGAGTACCCTGCCTTGTTATTGCAGGCCCGGGCGCGGGCAAGACCAGGATACTCGCTGAACGTATAAATTATATAGTTGAACAGGGGCTGGCCTTACCGCATGAGATAGCGGCCCTGACTTTTTCAACCAGGGCCGCCTCTGAACTGAAATCCCGCGTCAGGCATGAATACATAGATGCGGGCCTGTCTGCTTCAACCTTTCATTCCTTTGGACTGCAGATTATAAGGGATAATATTGACAGGCTTAACATAAGCAGTTCTTTCAGTATACTCCCGGATGATGAGCGTCTTGAAGCTGTAAAGCGGATAGCTGCTGATAAAAAGGATTCCGTGCGCATTATGAAAATGATCTCGTCGGTCAAACAGGGGGTAAGTTGCGACGCGGACAAAGATATACTTGACCGTTACACCGACATACTTACGGCTGAAGACAGCATTGACATAGACGACCTGATCGACATACCCTGTACTATGCTCGCCTCTGACAGGGATCTGCGCGACAGTTACAACAGGCGTTTCAGGTTTCTGCTTGTAGATGAGTTTCAGGATATTAACGCGGCGCAGTACAGCTTTATCCGCATGCTGGTCAATGACAGCGGCGACGGGTTATTTGTAATAGGCGACCCTGACCAGGCGATCTACGGTTTTCGCGGTTCTGACGTGCGGTATATAGATGAACTGGTAAAAGATTATCCGGCTGTAAAGAGAATCAGCCTGACCCGCAGTTTCAGGTGCGATGATATTTTATTAAAGGCTGCAGGCCAGGTGCTTGGTAAAGCTGATTACCTGAACGGTAAAAGTAAAGGATTAAAGCTGAAGATTACCGAATGTGAAAGCGACCGTGCCGAGGCTGACCTCATAGCATCCTCAATAGAAAAAATTGTGGGCGGGGTGAGCAGTTTTTCCATGGATAGCGGTATTTCAGACGGCGCGGGTTCAGGCGCCGGGTTTTCGGATTTCGGCGTGTTATGCAGAAGTTCGTTCATGTTCGGACCGCTTATAGAGGCCTTTTCCAATCACGGAATTCCCTGTCAGGTTATTGACACTGAGCCGTTTTACAGCAGGGAACCTTATAAACATGCTGTTGACCTTCTGCGAAAAGTTTATCATTATGACGATGCGTCAACTGAAGCAGAGAGCCAGGTTGCGTCGATGATCAGGGATAAGCGGAGTGTCGCGGATATTTTCCACGCTCTGCTTTCGGGCAGCGGCACTGTTTACGATAATTACAGGATTGATGCACTTTTCGGCGAGGAGTATGACTACGGAGAGTTCCTGCGCAACGTAAATCTCAGGAAAGGGACCGATGATTACATGTTCGGGATTGAGGCTGTTTCGCTCATTACCATACACGCGTCCAAGGGACTTGAGTTCGATACAGTCTTTATTCCAGGCTGCGAGGAGGGGATTATTCCGTTCAGCATGTTTGGTGAACCGGATATTGCCGAGGAGGAGAGGATTTTTTACGTGGGGCTTACAAGGGGTTCGGGCGCCGTATACATCACCTACGCAAAAAAAAGAGTTTACAGGGGACGCGTGATCGGGTATAAAAGGAGCAGTTTCCTTGACAGGATAGAAAAGAGACTCCTTGAACTTGAAAAAAGGGAGAGTTTAAAGAACAAAAAAGATGACAATCAGCTGAATCTTTTTTAAATTTAATACAGAGGGCAATGTATTAAATGATCTTGAAAATATTCAGAAACTGTCATTTCGAAGGATCTATTGCGACTGAGGAATCTGTTTAAAAGTTAAAATGGATTTCTCACGGGAGTTTACCCTGAGCACAGTCGAATGGGTTCGAAATGACTTTTGTGCAGTAAATTAAAAAAGCTCCATGAAGGGGCTGCCTGAAAGGTGAGATTTAATCTTGCAGGATCAGGTGAAAATTTCATGTCTTTACGGGAGGAAAGCATGAAGATCAATACGGATATGAAGAGCCACATGATTTACAAGGGGCCTGTTGAGAACGCCAAACAAAACACTCAAGAGGCGGTCGACAAGGCTGTAGCAAGACAGTTCACGAAAAAGGGTACCGAAGGTTTCAAAGAGTTAACCAGAAAGGGTTTTGGAGTAGATACTAAGGCCTGATCCTGAACGACCTGATTTTTTCCATAATCTCAGGCTGCAGATCTTCAGGGATGAAGTCTGCGGACCGGCGAAAAAGTTCAGGCGGCGGTGAATAGAATTCCAACGGTGTTTTTTTTACCGGGTGCATAAATCCCAGGAAAACCGAATGAAGGCAAATTGCTTTACCCGCTGATATAGACGAGCCGTATCTGGTATCGCCGTAAACCGGTGCGCCCATACCTGCGAGCTGTGCCCTGATCTGGTGCTTGCGGCCCGTTTCAAGTTTTACCAGCAGCAGGCTTTTTCCTTTCCCGCACTTAAGAACATTATAGTATAATACACTACGCTGTGAATTCTTGCAATCTTTAACCGAAATAAAAGTTTTATCTTTTTCCCGGACCAGGTTGTTTTCGAGCCTGTGCCAATCAGTGCCTGCATTCAGCTCCATTTCTGTCACTGCGATGTAGAATTTTTCCATCCTGCCCGATGTTATCTCCTGGTGCAGGCGTGATGCAGCCTTTGATGTTCGCGCAAAGACCATGAGTCCTGAAACATGTCTGTCAAGCCTGTGCACAAGCCCGATGAATGCTTCACCAGGTTTGTTGTATTTCAGTTTTACGTAATTCTTAAGCATATCAAGCAGTGATGTTTGACCGGATATATCCCCCTGCGAAAGTATACCGGCAGGTTTGTCGGTCACAATTATGTGATTGTCTTCGTAAATAATTTTAATATTGGTGTCCGTGGAGTAGATCATGGATTGTATGGAATTGCGCGTTAGTGTGTCATCGGTATGTTTTATTTGACAGCCTTGTCGGCATCTTTTATAAAATCATCAAGTGTGTGATTCTGTATGTAATTTCTGAATTCATTCTGGAATTTAAGCAGTATCCCGCTGAACATGCAGTGCGTAAATGAACAACCATCCTTCATCAGCGGGCAGCATTCAGCAGGCTCTTCACCTTCAATGGCGCTGAATATATTGTAAAGTGTTATCTCTTCAGGTTTCTTTGTCAGCGCGAATCCGCCGCTTGGGCCTCTGTGTGATTCCACAAACCCTGTTTTTACCAGGCGCTGCATTACCTTTGCGAGATGTGCTTCAGATGCATTCAGCTTGCCGGCCAGTTCCCTTACGGTATGGAGCCGGTCTCTTCCGAGCGCGACTATTCCCAGGCTGTGTATTGCCAGGGATGCCGCTTCTGATAGGTGAAAGTATCGTGACATTGGTATCTGTTTTCTATGATCTTTGTATTCTTTAAAATTATTAAGATAATCTTATACGTCAAGTAAAAAGAATTTTGTTACATAATAAATGTTATGTGCAAAAATTGTCCGCTAAATATATGCTTCTTAAGACACCGGGTCTGTTAAACAATGCAGATTATTAAGCCCCGGCTGGATTGACAGGATCAAGTCAGCCATTATGCATTTCGTTGATTCTTTTGTCGTGGTACCTGCCCAGTAAAATCTGCGCGAGAATAGCACCGGTTAAGGCCAGGAACATGTCTGACTGCGTATCCCAGACATAGCCCTGTGTCCCCAGAAAGGATTCGGCGCCTCCTCCGAAAGCCAGGGCAGCCCACCATTCAATAAGTTCATAGAACGCGCTGATTGCCAGGCATATACATGTTACGATAAAAAAAAGCCATTTACCGGGTCTGAGCGGTGAAGTCCGTATCAATAATTCACGTGCTACCAGGGCCGGGAAGAATCCCTGCACCAGGTGCCCCACCTTGTCGTAGTTATTCCTGGACAGGTCAAGTGCGTCCTTCAGGTAATCAAAGAGCGGAACCCTGGCATAAGTGTAGTGTGCGCCTATAAAAAGTATTATGCAGTGTATCAGTATGCACCAGTAGACAAGCCCGGTAAATCTGAATTTTTTATAAGTAAGGATTAGAAGAATTAATGCGGCCAGCGCGGGCGCAGCCTCCATTATCCAGGTGGGCATGTCGTGCGGATTGATCACTGACCATATACATGCTGCGCTGAATATTATAATCTGGATGATGTTGCTTCTGTCAACGTTTCTGTTCATATATTACCCCGTGAAATAAATTATAAAACTGTACGGCAACTCGGTAAAATCACAACAGTGAGTTATGGTCTGAACGGGTTTTCTGCTTCGAATGTTGTTGCTCAAACAGGGTGCAGATTTTTCAGCATTACCTGCTTATGTATATTCTAATGCGGCCTCTGCCTTTTACACATTGGCTATATCGTCTTAAAAGCAGGCTCGCGCACCTCGAGGTGATTCTTCCCTTCGTGATGGCATTATGTTTTTGAATTATAAATGCCTATCACACTGAAGTATTAAAGCAAGCAAATTTCAGGTATATGGCACTCTATATTTTAATAAAAACGCCGGCAATAACCGGCGTCTGAAAGTCAGTATAATCTGCAAGTCTGAGTTATTTCAGAAGATTGCTGTTTTTACCGTAGAAATTTTTTACAACCGCAAGTGGTACTTTGTAGTCCTGGCGCGCGTTCCACATAAGGTATCCCTTAATGCCCGATTCATGAACTGCCCGTATCTGATCCTCGACATATTTATCATAGGGTATGTCGTAAAGTTTCATTTTAAAGGCCTGGATATATGTAACTATCTCTGCGTTTTGTGCGCGTTCTTTTGCTTTTTTTGATGTTATTAAAACCGTGTAATACGGGTCTTTCATGAGTTTCTTGCTCCAGGTGTAATGCGACGGATAGGCCATGGGGCAGATTATATCTGCGACTTTGTCCAGGCTCTCCATGCGCTGACCGATTACATCATGAACATTCAGCGGTATCCTGCCGAAGACATCAACTGCAATCTTTACATTATATTTTTTAAGTTGTTCCTTTGACCTCATTATAAATCCTTCTATAAATGCGTATCTTTCGGCATTCTTGAGGTGTTTGTTTCTGCCGGAATCGTTGAAGCGGATATAGTCAAACTGTATTTCTTTGAATCCGTTTTTGCAGGCGCTTTCGGCGACGTCAAGACGTTCCTTGATATAGTCCTCGCTAACAGGCCAGTTCGAAAGCCCGTCGGGGAACATTACTACCCTGGCAATGGGGTGTATGCCATTTTCCTTGCAGTACTGTACGTTTTCAGCAGGAACGATGCATCTGGCGTATTTTGCGCTCTGAACATCCATGACAAAACAGTTGATATTTGCGGCTTTTGCCATTTCAACAAAGGTTTGCAGTTTTGCCATCCTGTTTGCGCTGTTTACTGTAAGGTATATCCCTCTGTAGAACTCCGGGAAGAAATCATGATCCACGGCCTGTGTGACCGGGGTATCGGTTGTGCTTTTTTCTGTTATATTCTGTGCGTTGATATAATTTAGAGTAAAAATTCCTGCAACTGCGAGCACGACAATAACGCAGGAGATAAATATAAACTTTTTCATGTTAACCTCGGGGCTGTTTTTATCTATATCGACATCGGGAGCAGACTCATTTTTATTTTTCCGGTGATTTTGTCAAAATTTATTTTATAGAACCTTGACATTCATCATTATTTATGTGAATGTCGGACAGGATTTATTATGTGGTGTCCGTTTCGTGTCATTTCGAACCCATTCGGCTGCGCTCAGGGTAAACTCCTGTGAGAAATCTCCTGTTTTTGGCCTTTACAGATTTCTCAGTCGCTGCCGCTTCTTCGAAATGTACAGTTGTCCGGACTAATGCTGAAAAACATTTATGTATCGCACCGTTGAAACTAAAAAATAAATACCCGGGAAAAATTTGCGCATTTCAAAAGAGATAATAGAGCATGTCCGCGAACGTGCCAGGATCGAGGATATAGCCCAGAAGTATGTACCAAGCCTTAAAAAAAGGGGCAGGAACTATGTGGGATTGTGCCCTTTTCACAAGGAAAAAACCCCGTCATTTTCAGTATCGCCCGAAAAACAGATTTTCTACTGCTTCGGATGCCATAGCGGCGGTAATGTGTTCACCTTTCTTTCAAAAATCGAGAACATACCGTTTCATGAAAGTGTTAAACGCGCAGCAGATATATGCGGAGTGCATATAGAATTTGACACAGACAAAACTTCCGGTTCTGTTGAAACCATCAGGCGCCTTAACCAGTACGCCATGAACTATTACTGCAATTATTTTTATTCATCAGAGGGGCGGGCAGGCAGGGAGTATATTTTTAATCGTGGCGTTAATGAAGAGTCCGCAAAAAAATTTAAGATCGGCATGTCGCCCGATTCATGGGACAAGCTGGCTTCAGCGCTGGTAAAAAACAGGACAGACATGGACGTTGCAGAAAAGGCCGGGCTTGTTGGTAAGTCAAAGACGGGCAATTACATCGATAAATTCCGTAACAGGTTAATGTTCCCCATATTTGACAGAACCGGTAATGTCGTGGCTTTCGGCGGCAGATCGGTTAACAGCGAACAGCAGCCTAAATATCTCAATTCACCTGAATCCGAGGTTTTCCAGAAACGCAATGTTTTGTACGGCCTTAACTTCGCCATGGATGAGATAAGGCAGATGGACAGGGCTATTGTTGTCGAAGGATACCTTGATGTTATCGGCTGCCACCAGTATGGAATAAAAAATGTGGTGGCACCTCTTGGTACGGCACTTACAGAGAATCATATACGGCAGCTGTCACGCTTATGCAACGAGATAATCATGCTCTTCGATTCAGATTCGGCAGGCGTAAATGCCTCTCTAAGGTCCATTGAAATTTCTGAGTCCTTCAATGTCGATATAAGGGTTGCGGCCCTTCCGGACAAGGATCCTTTTGATTTTGTAATGAATCATGATGTTCGCGAGCTGATGATCCACATTGATAAGGCTCTAAAGCCGGCAGATTTCAGGATAATCAATACTATAGAGGCGAACAGGGGTAAAAATCCCGTCTCAATTTTAAAAATACTTTTCGGAATAATTGAAAATATTGAACTTCTTTCGGAACGTGATATATATTTAAAAAAGGTCAGCGAGCTTCTGAAGCTCGATGAGAATTCCGTAAGGGGTGATTTTTCGACCTATCTTAAAACAAGGAACGTGGTTGACCGTACGGGTACACCGGGTGTGGTATATCTTGATTATGAGACAAAGATTTTCAGGGATCTTATTACCCTTGTACTCAAGTATCCGGAAATTGCAGGAGATGTAATAATCGATTTCAGCGGTGAAAGTATAGATGACCAGGTCGCTGCTGAAATATTTGGTGTTATCTGCAGGCTCTATCAGGATGAAAATGAACTTAAAATTCATAAAATATTTGACTTTTTCCCTGATGGATTAGAAATGGACTTTTTGAATAGTGCAATTCAGAATGAAACATCAATCGAAGATCCAAAAGCCGCATATACCGAAATATATGTTAATCTAAAATTACATAAAATTAATAAAAAAATAACCGATTACGCCGAAAAGATAAAGGCTTCAGGAAGCGACAGGCTTGAATATCTGGCTGAACTTGAAATTCTCAGACGCGAAAAAGAAAAATTGACCAGCTACATGTATAACAGGGGATCGGTCCGCAGGGACGGATAAAAACAAGTTCGGATTCCGGCGTGCGGGTTAAACCGGCCCGGTACAATCAGTGTGTAATAAAGAGCCTTCCGTGATTCTCATTGAAGTTCATTGTAAATTATATTTAACAGGGATTACTTAATATGAGCAAAAATGACCTTGTACTGGAAAACATTGCCGAAGTAAAGAAGCTGATCGAGCTGGGCAAAGCAAATAATGAAGTTACCTACGATGAAATAAATGATATACTACCGGATAAACTTCTTAATTCAGACAAGATCGATGATATTTTTATCCTGCTGAACCAGATGGGCATTGAGGTTGTTGAGGAGTCAACGCGAAAACTTCTACCTGAAATGGTAAGCAAAAAAAAGGCTGCTCCTGCCAGAAAATCAGCATCTTCAACCGAAGATACATCGCATGTCGATGATCCTATCAGGTTATACCTTAAGGAGATCGGCAAAGTTTCTCTGCTTTCGGGTGAGCAGGAGGTTGACCTTGCCAAACGTATTGAAGATGGTGAAATCCTGATCGAGAAGGCGGTTATTACTTCGACACTCCTTATAAATGAACTGATAAAAAATCATTCCAAGGTGCAGCAGGGTAAAATCAAGCTTACCGAGATATTAAGGATAAACCGGCTATATTATTTTTCATCAGTTGACCTTTCCGACCTTGATAAAAAGTACAACGTCAAGATGAAGAGTATAATAGAAGAGGATTCAAAGATAATCAAACTTCAGAACAAGATGAAGCGTTACGACGAGGATTCCCCCGAGGCTGCAAAAATTAAAGAGGATATCGGTAAATCCCGCGAAAAGATTCGCAGTTCGGTCGAAGAACTTGAGATAAGTGAAGACGAAATCAGTAAAATGTCGCACAAGATACAGTCCATGGTCAAAAGGATTGATGAAACCTACAAGTTCTTCAGTGAGATAGAGCAGATTTACCACAAGGACATCAAGGAGCTGAAGCACTATGCCAGGAAGGTCGAGAAGGACGAGGATATTGACCAGATTATCAAAGAGCTTAAGCTGCGCAATAAGGACGAACTGCTCGAGATAGTCAAGGACGTGCGCAACAATGAGCGCAAGATACGCAGGATTGAGCAGGAGGCCGGAACCGAGGCTGACAATATACTGGAATGGGGCAGGCAGATTACCCAGGGACAGAGAAAAATCCAGCGTGCTAAAAAAGAACTGATCAACGCGAACCTGAGGCTTGTTGTTTCAATCGCCAAAAAGTACGCCAACAGGGGCATGCACTTTTTTGATCTTATACAGGAAGGGAATATTGGCCTTATTAAGGCTGTTGATAAATTCGAATACCGCAAGGGATACAAATTTTCGACCTATGCCACGTGGTGGATAAGGCAGGCCATTACAAGGGCGATATCGGACCAGGCAAGGACCATCCGTGTGCCTGTTCACATGATTGAGCAGATTAATAAGGTCATGCGTGAAACAAGGCTTTTTCAGCAGGAGTTTGGTCGTGAACCCAATCCAGAGGAGCTTGCGGACAGGCTGGGCTGGCCCGTAACAAAGGTAAAGGCAGTCAAGAATGTGGCACGTGAGCCGATATCTCTTGAAACACCTGTGGGCGAAGAGGAGGATTCACTTCTCGGTGATTTTATCGAAGACAAGGATGTAGATTCACCGGCCAATACTGCTGCACACAGGCTGCTGAACGAACAGATCAATTCAGTACTGAATACACTTCCAGCGCGCGAGCAGAAGGTCATAAGGATGAGGTTCGGACTTGACGACGGTTATTCGCACACACTAGAAGAGGTTGGCTACGTTTTTAAGGTCACGCGTGAAAGGATAAGGCAGATCGAGGCCAAGGCGCTGCGCAGGCTCCGTCATCCCACCAGGGCCCGTAAACTTAAGGATTATCTTGATTATATGTAGGATTCCATTTTGAGGTTATTAAATCCCGTTAAAAGGGATTTTAATGATACCGGATCAAATGATAAGAGCTTACAGTAAAATAAAAAAGATTTCCATAATAGGGGCAGGCTCATGGGGCACGGCAGTCGCGAAGGTGATTGCCGAAAACCGACCGGACCTGCTGGTACTGATGTGGGCTTACGAAAAAGCCACAGTCAACTCAATAAACACCAGGAGCCAGAATACTGAATTTCTTCCCGGGGTCAGGCTCCCTTCAAATATCAAGGCAACCAGTCACCTTTCGGAATCAGTTGAAAATACCAAATGCATAATTATTGCCACACCGTCAAAGGTGATACCCGATACCGTCACTAAACTTTCGTACATTATAAAGGATGACATTCCCATTGCCTATCTGACCAAGGGCTTCTGCAGGATCGGCAATGAAATTCTCACCATATCTCAGTCTATAGCAAAGGTTATGCCGTCATTTGCCGACAGGATTTCGTGCATATACGGGCCCAGCCATGCTGAAGAAGTTGTAAACTACTACCATACCTGTCTCACTGTTGCAGGGAAATCGGAAGATGACAGAAAGTTTTTCATGGATCTTCTCAACTGCGACTATATCTCCTGCCGCGAGACTGCGGACATAATTGGAGTGGACCTCGGAGGTACTCTTAAGAATCCTGCAGCGATTGCCGCTGGTATTATAAGCAGGCTGCCACGCTGCGGGGATAATCTGGCCGGCGCTTTGATGGCTGAATCCCTTAAAGAGATGCTTAGGCTTGGCAGGGTAATGGGTGGCGAGGCCGATACTATTGTGGACATAACCGGTACCGGTGACCTGGTTGCCACTGCTCTTAGCGATCACAGCAGAAACCGCAGATTCGGTAAGGAGATAGCAGGGCAGATACTGGAGAAGGGGACAACCCTCAGTATGACCGATAAAATATACCTGAGGCTTAATCCGGACTACGTGCTCGAGAAAATGGCAAAGAACCTCAGTTACCTTGCAGAGGGAGCCTATGCCATTGAGCCGCTGATGGAACTGGCAGACCGTTATTCCGTGGCGATCCCGGTATACAGGTCCTTGTACGAGGTGCTGCTTAACAAGAAGGAACCCTCCCTGCTGATTGAAACGATAAAGGACCCTGACAGGTTCCACGAGATTTATGCAACTTCAAAGATGCATGTCAAAGAAAAGAAGAAGGGGCTTGAAAAGTTAAAAGGTAAATACTTCAAAAAAATAATTCTTGCCAGAATTACTGCTAAATACCTGCCGGCGGACCATCTGCACGAAACAGGCGAACCTGATATTGTTAATCACATGAAAAAGCATCTGCAGGAAAGGGAGGGCGGGGGCACATCTCTTTTTTTCAGGAACGAACTTAAATTGATCACCTCAATTAATGCTGCTAACGCTGAAAAGGTTATCCGTAAACTTTCGGCAATATATCTTAAACAGATTTCGGACCAGAACAATCCACTTATAAGCAGGTTGTTTTTGAAGGCACTTGATCTGCTTTACATCAGGAACAGGATGCTCGGATATAAAAACCGCATAAAGATAACCGGAGAGATACACAGGATATTCAATATAAAGGAGAGATTCAATACTCTCTATGTTATGCGGCACAAGAATGTTAATGATTTTTTCTATTACCTTTATGCCATTAAGCATAATTCTCTATCGCTGCCAAGATTTTTTGTGCCTGATACGGTTAAACCCGGATTCTTTTACAGGTATATACTGAGGCGAAGCGGCGGATTTATTGTTCATACGTCAAAACTGGAAAATCACATCTACAGGGAGTGCCTTATACAGTATCTGTCAGCGCTTATAAGTCATGGAGTTCCCGTACTCTTTTTCCCTGAACTGAAGCCGGCTACGGAATCTGTAATTTCTTCGCTTGGTGAGAACTTTTTCCAGATTCTTAACGGGGTCATGTTCCAGGAATCAACCGAGATCGCACTAGTCCCGGGAGAAATTAGCTACAACAATCTTGTGAATGAATCAGCCGTAAAGCCGGTCATGAAAGAGGCTGTAACCGTGAACTTTTCGAATCCGCTGTTTCTTTCAGATTTTACTCGTGAGACGAACATGCTCGTTTCAGTGCCTGACCATCTTCGTGATGTATGGATTGCTGATGAGGTAATTCTTCCTCACCATATTCTTTGCGGAATGCTCGAGGAGAACAACTACATAATCCAGACAGACAAGCTTAAAAAAGGTATTAACAGGTTCATTAATTCCAGGGGAATTGTTCTCGATAAAAACAGAAAGCATATTTTCCATGAAGGGATGAAGTTTCTTGTTAAAAACGGGATTGTCAGCAGAAAGGATAATTACATCACGAGTATTGAAAATGAAACGATAAAAAGATTATCCTCGGTAATAAACATGAAAGCAGCATCTTTAGAACAGAAATAAGGAACCACTATAAAATTCAATCCGTATGTTACGATATATCTCTTTTCAGATGTTTAGATCACGGCTAATGATATTTTCCTGCGCGTTAAAAATATTTTCAAAGAGATCATAAACTGTATCGCCATCGGTGTAGCTTATGGCAAGGTGGTGATGCGGCAGTACAATACCCCTGTATGAAAATTCAAGCTTGCCCCTTCTCTGGTATTCAAGCATATTACCGGAAGCATCCGCAACATCCCCGAAAAATATAAGGAACCGTGAAAGTGATATTCTGAAAATCGAGGCCTTTTCAGTGAAGAGCTCGTTAAGCCGGTTGAGTATTGAATCTGAAAGTTCTATGAGTGAAATAATGCCTATGTTTTCGATAAAATCACTTATGTATTCGAACCTGAAAAGTATTACCTGGCTGACCGGTTTTTTCCTATTAGTAAGAAATCCGTTTATATCAACAATTACATCTTCAAAAAGGTCGTTATACAGAGGTCTTGAGATTACGTCGCCGGACCTGATGATGTCCATAAGTATATCTGAAAGCATGTGGAACCTTGACGGCCTGAAAAAATTTGATTCACTGATTGTCAGGAGAGTGTAGGATGCTTTTTCAGTTGTCATGGATTCAAAGTATATTTTCTGACGGCCTCCATTGATATTCAGTGTATCTGTATTTTTATAGAAGTATGGATCTCCGGACAACATCTCCGAAATTTGCGTAGCGCATAGGGGAACGCCGGAATGCTCAATTATATGATGCGTTTCGTCTTTATACCGGATCAGGATGGTGGCCTCAGCCATATTGCTTACGTTGAAATTAACGAGAAAACTCCTTATAATATTGTTTCTGCCTGTTTCGGGAACCACTATTCTACCCAGTGCATCACGTGTTTTCTCCAGTTCAGCGAGCGCATCATCAACGGAAAGTGCGTCGTACAGCATCTGGTCACGGGTCTCTGCGAGCCTGTCTTCTATTTCTTTAATTTTATCCATTAAAGTAACCGTATCCTCTGTTACAGTGAATCCTGCATACTTCTGCCTGCTGCCAGCGCGATCCTTACCGCGCAAAGATAGTTCCTGAATGTGCCGGTAAAGATATATGTGTTTTCCATATTATCGGACGATATCCTTTTTATGATGACATCGGGATTGCTGGTTATGGTGTGAAAAAGTCCCTCTGCGGGAACAAATGCGCGCGGATCGTCGAGCACCAGGTATATTATCGGGAATTTAAGCGATTTAAGCAGTGAAATCAGTTCAGGTGTTGCCTTGTCCTTCATGAGCGAGATAATCATTACTGTTTTTTCCGGGCTGTGGTGTTTTTCAAGGTGCGAGACAAGGCCGGTAAGGGCCGCAACATTATGCGCGGGGTCAAAGATGATTTCAGGGTTGCTGCATAATCTTTCAAAACGGCCTGGTACAGCCGTTTTGCTCAGTGTGGATTTTATTATATCATCGGTTATGAGCGGGAAATGCGATTTCGCAAGCACAAGGGCGGCGGTAATAGCAAGTCCGCAGTTCCCTGCCTGATGCACGGGGAGCAGCGGTGTATAAAGAGTTGCAGGGGATTTATCGCCCGATGAGTAGCTGAAGTAAAATCCATCACGTCCACTTTCAAGTACGGTTACAATAAAGTCTTCACCTGACGCAAGCAGCGTTGAGCCTTTCTGTGATGATGCATTTTTTATAACATCCAGTCCAATCCCGGTACTGTTTGATGTAATAACTGTCTGCCCGTATTTTATTATACCCGCTTTTTCAAGGGCGATCTGTTCAATGGTGCTGCCAAGAATTGCCGTATGATCATAAGAAATATCTGTTATTATTGATATGACTGAATCAATTACATTTGTCGAGTCGAGCCTTCCCCCCAGTCCTGTTTCTATTACGGCAGCGTCTATACCCTGCTCCCTGAAGTAGATGAATGCAACTGCAGTGAGGATGTCAAAATAAGTCGGAAAAGGTTCACCTTCTTCGTGAAGCGTGCTTTCTATCGTGTCAAGTATTGCAATGAGTGCCGCGTCATCAGCAGGTGTGCGGTTTATTCTTATCCTTTCGTTAATATTGACCAGGTGAGGTGAAGTATAGAGACCTGTTTTGTAACCGGCTTCTTCGAGCATACCCGCAATAAGCCATGATGTTGTACCCTTGCCGTTTGTTCCTGCTATGTGTACGCAGGGGAAAGATTTATGAGGATTTCCCGCAGCCCTGAGAATTCGGGCAATCGTCGTGGGATCATAGTTAAGGAATAATCCCCCCTTTTCGTTGTTGATATATTTAGCGAGTCTTTCTTCCAGCATTCTGCACCGTTATGGTTTGTTTGAGCATGATTTGTCTTTTAATGAGCTGTCATCAATCTTTTTTTTACATAATAAAGCGGTAATAATAAAAATAACTTGCGCTGATTCATGGTTTATTATATTCAATACATTAAATTGATATTCTAAATAGAGGTTGCTATGAAAAATTTCTTATCTTCAAGATGGGGAATAATTGCAACGGGTGCTGTAATAGGCATAATTGCAGTTAGTCTCCAAAAGCTTGGCAATCCGGCCAATATGGGTATATGTGTTGCCTGTTTTGAGCGCGATATTGCAGGTGCACTTGGGCTTCACCATGCTGCCATTGTCCAGTACATAAGGCCTGAAATCGCCGGGTTTGTTCTGGGTTCATTCATTATTGCTCTTTTCACAAAAGAGTACCAGCCAAGGGCAGGCTCATCAACAATCATCAGATTTTTTCTGGGTGTATTTGCCATGATTGGTGCCCTTGTTTTTCTGGGTTGTCCGTGGAGGGCTCTTCTCAGGCTTTCGGGTGGTGACTGGAATGCCATTACGGGCCTTGCCGGTTTAATTACGGGTATAGCCGTTGGTGTTATTTTTCTTAAAAATGGTTTCAGCCTGGGCAGAAGTTACAGGTTGCGAAAGAGCGCCGGCTGGGTTTTTCCCGCACTTATGGTTGCCCTTGTAATAATGGTGGCGGTTGGATTCAGGGTCTCTGAGACAGGCCCTCTTTTTTATAGTGTAAAAGGGCCGGGTTCACAGCATGCGTGGATTCCCTATAGCCTTGCAGCTGGACTTTTTATCGGCGCAATAGCCCAGAGGAGCAGGTTCTGCACAATGGGTTCGCTGCGTGATATTATCCTTGCAAGGGATTTTCACCTGGTGAGCGGAGTTCTGGCCATGGTAGTAGCTGCGACAGCTTTGAATTTTCTTTACGGTCAGTTCAAGCCCGGTTTTGCAAACCAACCCGTTGCTCATACGGTTCATTTGTGGAATTTCGGCGGTATGGCTCTGTCAGGGCTTGCCTTCGCTCTTGCGGGTGGGTGTCCGGGGCGGCAGCTTATTCTTTCGGGAGAGGGTGATTCGGACGCAGCAGTGTTTGTTGTCGGCATGATTGTAGGCGCGGGGGTTTCGCATAATTTTCTGATGGCAAGCTCACCTGCGGGTACAGGCGCATTCGGTCCGGCTGCGACAATTATTGGCATTGTGTTCTGCCTTATTATTGGTTTTACAATGCGTGAAAAGGTAAGTTAGGGAGGATTTATGTCAGAAAAGATAGATGCAAGAGGGCTTTCATGTCCGCAGCCTGTAGTTCTTACACAGCAGGCGATAAAAAAGGGACTGACTGAGTTTCAGGTACTGGTCGATACTGTTGTGTCAAAAGAGAATGTGCTCAGGTGTGTAGAAAAGAATAAACTTGCCGGCAGTGCAGCAGCTGATGGTGAGACATTTATAATCAGTGTTTCAAAAAAATAACATTTATTGAAACGGCGTTTGTACCGTATGGGAATTCCTCCGGTATATAAGGGGCCCCCGGGCCCCTTTCTTTTAAAATTGGTTTTACAAAAAATGTGCCTAATATAAACATGCTTAAGGCAGTTAGAATTATTAATGTCACTGTAAAGGTAAACCATGTCCCAATTTTCAGTAATACTCTTTTTTTCGAATAATTATGCGATGTACGCATCCAATACTCTGAAAAAAAAAGATATTTCACATAAACTTATTCCCGTGCCAAGACAACTCAGCTCGGATTGCGGCTACTGTGTGCGCATCAATAGCGGTGATTCATCTGCGGTAGAGAAGATGCTCTGTGAAACGGGAATTGAGTTTGACAGGATAGAGGTACTCCAGTAAATATATATTCCCTGGACATATGCTAATTTTCTTAAGGAGAAACTTTGAGCGATTCATGTAAACTTCCGGTTCTTAATACCATGCGTCTTACCGAGTCCGTTACCGGTTCCGGGTGAGCGGCCAAGATAGGTCCGGAGGACCTGTTCATGGTAATGTCAAGCCTTAATATTCCGCACAGCAGTGATCTTCTCGTGGGTAGTGAAGCGAAGGATGACGCAGGTGTCTACAGGGTAAGTGATGATCTGGCTCTTGTGCAGACCATAGATTTTATTACGCCCGTATGTGATGATCCTTACGAGTTCGGCAGGATCGCTGCCTGTAACAGCCTTTCTGATGTCTATGCGATGGGAGGGGTTCCTGTTACGGCCATGAACATTGTCTGTTTTCCCGACAAAATATTCAGCCTTGATATACTTCAGAAAATACTGGAAGGGGGCCTTTCGGTAATTACCGAGGCAGGTGTTCAGCTTGTTGGCGGCCACAGTGTTTCTGATAATGAACTTAAATACGGACTCTCTGTAACAGGTTATGTACACCCCGGTAAAATACTTCGAAACAATACAATTAAACCCGGCGATTCCCTGGTGCTTACCAAACCCCTGGGCACGGGCATTGTTGCAACTGCGCTTAAGGCGGGTCTTGCCGAAGAAAATGATATTTCGCCTTATATAAAATCAATGGCTGCTCTCAATAAATATTCCGCAGAGGTTATGTCCGCCTTTCCTGTAAATGCCTGTACAGATGTTACCGGTTTCGGTCTTGCCGGTCACCTGAAGGAGATGATGGCAGGAAATGAGTTTTCCATACGGATCGACTGCGATTCACTTCCCATCCTCGGTGGTGTCGGGGAATATGCATCCATGGGACTGGTTCCTGCTGGCCTTTACCGGAACAGGGATTATGCAGGTGCATCTTGTGTTATTGCAGACTCAGTCAGTCAGCTTGCACAGGATATGCTCTTTGATCCCCAGACTTCAGGCGGGCTTTTGATCTCCCTCCCTCATAATTCTGCACTTTCACTTGTTGATGCGCTGAAACGGGCCTCTATCCCGGCTGCCTCAATAATAGGCACTGTGGAAAAGGAAAAGGTACAGGCCATTTACGCAGTCTGAAACTTACCTGTACATAACCCGACGAGGTCATAATCTCCA
>JAAYBQ010000035.1 GCA_012730035.1 Spirochaetota bacterium | reverse complement strand
GGTGCTGGGTAAGATCGCAATGAGAGCAGGGGAGGCTGACTGAGATGAAAATATTTAAAATTATTCTTCCCGTACTTATAGCTCTTTTAAGCGTTAACCTGTACGCGCAGACGCATACGTATGACAGTTTCTTTTACAGCCCAAAGGCTGATGAGGACTTCAAAGTCGTTGATAAAGGGGATTCGTTCGCGAACAAAGGCATCCAGTACGGCCTTGACCTGAACCCCTTAATGATCTACCAGGAGGCCGATGACTACAGGCTCTTTACATACCTGGTGAACGCGAGGATCTGGGCAAAGACTTATCTCTGGTCTGACAGCTTTTTATACGTGCGCGTAAAGGACAGCTACCTTGGTGTTATCAGCGCCGCAGATTCATACTCCAGTGTCGAGTCAGACAACCTTGTTGACCTTGACCTTGCTTACATTGATACGCGTTCATCCGCCGGTGCCGTTACATTCGCCATGGGCAGAAAATACTATTCCATGGGCACTGGCCTTGTGCTGGACGGCAGGGGTGACGGCGCCGAGTTTTCGGCAAACGGTGCATTATATTCATTCAGGCTTCTGGGCATGTACACCGGCCTTCTTCTTAAAGATAATAATCCCTACGGATTCAGCGACAGGGACACTGCCGACGGCGCTAAAAGGGTTTTTGCCGGGGGAACAGCTTCGTTCTACTATTTGAACCAGGAGTTCTACCTGCTGGGACTTGCCGAGGTTGACCTTTCTGACCAGGACCAGACCCAGAAGACTGAATATAACGCGCAGTACTACGGCGCCGGCGCTGCAGGCGTATTCATGGAAAATTTTTCGTATTATGCCGAGTTTATCTACCAGACGGGGAGCGGCTATGCGGGCAACGAAAAGACCGACATAAGCGCGTTTGCTGTTAATTCAGGCCTCGACTGGTTCATACCGGTCGCGCTCAACCCCGTTGTTATGCTTCAGTACGCGTTCGGGTCAGGTGACGAGAACCGTTCAAACTATACTACGTCTAACATGCAGGGTACAGATACAGAGGACAGCGGTTTTATATACTTCGGTACTTTTAACGCGGGGTACGCGCTCAAGCCCAGGCTGGGCAACATGCATGTTATAAGCGCGGGCGCCTCGTGCGCTCCCTTTGCTGATTCATCATCGGCAAGGCTTAAGAGAATGTCGCTCATGGCAAAGTACACTTACTACATGAAGGATGTTACCAGCGCGGGGGTTAACGAAGGTGACGGCGGCCTTGACAAGGCGTTCCTTGGCCAGGGGCTTGATGCTTCGCTGCGCTGGGAGATCTATTATGACCTGTCATTTTATGTAAACTACGGAGTCTTCTTTCCCGGTTCCGCCTACGATTCAGGTACGGGCGAGACCCAGTTCGCCATGGCGGGTGTTAATTTAAGTTTCTGATAGTCTTTCATTTACGCATGCCCTCATCCCTAACCCTTCTCCCGTAATGATGAACTGAAGGGGAGAAGGGAGAAAAAGCAGTAGCAGCAGATTTATGATAATCCCTCTCCCTTGTCCGAACTTCAAAGCGGGAGAGGGTGCCCGCAGGGCGGGTGAGGGCATGGTTCCCTGCACGGCGCGTTACTGTAAATTACTTGAAATTCCTGACATATCATAATACAATCATCCCACACCACTCCACAGGAGGCTATTTTTGAACCGTGAAAAGTTAAAAGATATAATAGACAGGCTCGGCAGGTTTTTTGAGCAGAACAGGTACGCGGGCCTTATAATAGGCTTTGTTGCGTTTTTACTTATCATTCCATTTACCTTTACCGATGCTTACCAGTTTTTTGAACTTAAACTCTATGACCTGCGCTTCAAGACCAAGCCCTCTATTGCCGAGTGGGACAAACTCTACTTTCTTGATATCGATGAGTACAGTACAGTGGCACTGGGGCAGTTCCCGTGGACACGCGATATTTACGCGGCAAGTCTTGACCTGCTCGCAGAGCTTGGCGCGGAACAGGTTTCATTTGATATAATGTTCCCTGACCCGTCACCGCTGCAGGTTAATGAATCTTCGTACATGGCCATACAAAGTAACCTTGCAGCACGTAAACCTGTCGGCGGCGAAGAGCTCTCATCGCTTGTAATAAATCCTGACAGCCTTTTCGCGCAGAGTGCAAAGGCTAACGGAACTGTAATGTTAGCCTTTACTTTTTCGGGCGATGAACTGACCCCTGACCAGGTGGCCAAAAGAAACACGCGCGAATACCAGTCTGCGGTTAAAAGGTTTGACGCGGTCTCTTCTATTCCGGTTCCCGAGGACCGTGCGGATGAATTTAAGGAACTTTCGGACCATGAAATGATAAACATTGTTTACCCCATACCGGTATTAATGCAGTCCGGCAGGATGTTCGGCTTTGTAAACAGGTTTACCGACATAGACGGAACAATCCGCCGCGTTAAACTTATACAGGTCTTTAACAACCGCATATATTTTAACCTTTCACTTGTAATGCTCATTGATGCCTGCGGTGTTAAAAAAGAGAACATCGTGGTCAATCCCGGTAAAAACATAATTCTTAAAAACGCCTTTAATCCCTTTAAGATGATCCGGCAGGATATTACAATCCCCATAGATAAAGAGGGTATGCTCTTTGTGAACTGGGCAGGGCCAGGCGCGCGTGAGCAGTCCTTCCACATACTCCCCTTCTATTCCATGGTGGAGTATAATGTGTTCAGTCCCAGCGTGTATGAAACCTTTGACAGTATAGGCGGGCCCGAAGGAATACAAAAACGCCTGGATATAAACAAAAAGCTTGCCGGGCTGAAAAGGCGCTATGCATCGGAAGCATCTACAGAGAAAAAAATAAGCATCCTTAAAGAACAGAAAGAGCTGAATACTGCGATGCGGCAGGAGAAACTTTCATACTTTGATAAACTTAAAGAGATGAAGGCCGGGATAGAAAAGGAATATGAAGCAACGCCTTCGCCGGAACTTAAAAATACCATCGAAATAATTAACGACGCCATAAAAAATACCGAGCTTGTTCTGCGCGCCGAAGAGGTCCGTGACAAAATACTTATAATAGGCCTTACAGCCACAGGTACTCATGATATTGCATCGGTCCCGCTGCACAATGAATACCCCGGCGTGGGCACGTACCACAACGTGGTGAACACAATTATAAACGGCATATATATTCTTAAACCGGGCACAGCGGCAAACCTGATAATGATTTTCTGCCTTGCCCTGCTCGCGGGTTATGCAACAGGAAGGCTTACTTCGCGTAAATCCCTTGCAGTGGCCATATTATCATTTATTATGCTCAACGTAATAATCTTTATACTCTTTGCATTCTCCAGTTTATGGGTTGAACAGCTCGGCGCAAACCTCGCGCTGCTTATTCCCTCGGTCTGCATAATTTCTATCAAGCTGATTAACGAGGAGGGGCAGAAACGCTTTATCAAGAACGCCTTCGCGCGCTACATGGCGCCCGATGTTATTGAACAGCTCATGGAACACCCCGAAGCTCTTGAACTGGGCGGAGCATCCAGGCGTATTACCATATTCTTCTCGGACGTTGCCGGGTTCTCGACTATTTCTGAAAAGCTTACACCGTCCGAACTTGTTGCGCTCCTCAACGAGTACCTTACAGAGATGACAGACATAATAATATCGCACGGAGGCACCATTGACAAGTACGAGGGCGATGCAATCATGGCGTTCTACGGCGCGCCTCACCCGTACCCGGACCACGAGATAAGGGCATGCATGGCTGCCATTGACATGAAGAGAAGGCTGCGCGAACTGCAGGAGCACTGGAGGCATATAGGGCAGCACGAGCTTTACGTGCGCATGGGCATGAATACGGGCGAAGCTGTTGTGGGTAACATGGGTTCCAAAATGCACATGGATTACACGGCAATGGGGGACTCTGTTAATCTTGCGTCTCGCCTTGAAGGAGCGAATAAGCACTACGGCACTACGGCCATGATAAGCGAGAACACCTACAAAAACTCGAAAGATGTTGTTGATGTGCGCAGGCTTGACACAATAAGGGTTGTGGGTAAAACCGAGCCCATACTTATATACGAGCTGCTGGGTAAAAAGGGTTCGCTGCCGCAGAAGGTCTATGACATGATTGAAAAGTATGACGAAGGCCTTAAGATGTTTGACGAGCGGCAGTGGAGAAAAGCCCTGAAACATTTTAACGAGTCCCTGGCAATACTTCCCGACGACGGCCCGTCGCAGACATACATTAAAAGATGCGAAGAGTTCATGAAAAAGCCGCCGTCAAAGAACTGGGACGGCGTTTACACATTCAAGACCAAGTAATTTTTATTCTTCGGCGAGTACGGTGTCCATAACAGAATCGTACCTGCTGAACAGCCCCTTCATCATGGGGTCAGTCACCACGGCCATGACAATTTTTTTTTCCATTTCGTCTATGAATACACCTTCACCAGCGAAGTATTCCACAGCCTTTACAGGGTCGGGTACTTCGCGCACCATGTTAACAAGAAATGAGATTCTGTTCATGTCGCGCATGTTAAAGGGAAGATCCCTGTCCTTGTTCAGGTCTGCGGTTTTTTTGTAGGTGCGGATTATATCGCTAAGTTTGCTGAACTGGTCTATGTCTGCCCTGTACTTTTCAAAGAATTCCGCGGGCACTGTACTACCGGAATCACTTTCGGACATCATCAGCATTATGTACTGGAAAAGGTGGTAGTTTCTTGATATGATCGACCTGAGTATTTCATCGGGCAGGTTCAGAAAATAATTTATGAATGACGATATGTCCTTTACCGTGGTGAAGTATTTGTTCAGCATTGCCGGCTCAAATTTTGAGAGTATCATAAACAGCAGCAGTTTATCGGTCTGTATGTATTTTGAATTAATGGCAAGGTCATACAGCTTTGAGTTGTCCAGGAAGAACAGAATTTCGTCAATTATGCGTTCCGTTGAATTGTCGTTAATGCTGCAGTATCCGAATGTGAAGATAATAAGCCTTTCCAGCCTGTCTATGGTAAACCGGGGCGAATTCATAAATTTTTGCAGGTGTTCCATGTCCCTGAACAGCAGCAGAAAATAAAGGAACTGCTGAGTCAGTTCGTAATTGTCCTCGGTAAAGACCCTGTCAACCAGGTCAAGAAATTCTTCTATTGTCAGGTGTTCAAAAATCGGCCGAATCCTGTTCAGCTGGGGGAACGATGAGTCATGCATAATTGCTTCGACATAAAAAAGCCTGAACCTGTTGTAATCTGTAGTTTCCGTGTTATCCATATATGTCGAACCTGTAATCAAAGACCGGATTATGCGTATCTGTAGTTAATATAACCGGTTATGCTGTGCATTCAATCAAAAAAAGAGGATTATGACCCGTTATAAAAAAAAATACCATGCCACGCTTTCATGTTGACATCCTGCACTAAAATCTTATTATTATAGTGTGGTGATATATGACTGATTTTTTCGACATGCGCTCAGTGATCCTGGGGAACTCCCTTGCCAATGTTATTCTGGCTGTTATAATGTACCTGGTCTGGCAGAAGTACCGCGGTAAATTTCAGGGTCTGGGTTACTGGTTTACAGCCGGGCTGCTGCAGGTGGGCGGCCAGGGACTTCTGCTTCTGCAGGGCATTGCGCACGATTTTATATCTGTTTTTCTTGCCAACCTGTTCATACTCTCAGCCGGGCTGGTGCTCTTTTACGGCATGGAGCTTTTTACCTCTGCCAGGGGCAGGCATGGACTTGTTTTTTTAATACTGCTGCCGCTGGTTCCCCTGTACTACTGGTTTACGTTCGTCATGCCTATGCTTTATGCCCGCATATTTATATTCTCGGCGACCGAAATAATCATATCATTAAGTTTTATTTATCTGCTGAATATCCGGATCAAAAAAAAGGAACGTGAACTCTACAGGCAGATTGTCGGGGTCTTTGCCCTGCTGGCGCTTGTATTTATCGCAAGGATTGTTTACGGCACAGGCAGCATAGACCGGTTTTCACTCACCAGCACTGACCTGACTGACAGTATTCTGCTGCTTGCCACATACATGCTTTTTGTACTGCTGGTCTTTTCGCTTGTCGTTCTTATAAACAGCAGACTTCTCAGGGATATCGGTGAATACCTCAAGGAACGGGAAAAGCTTGTACTGGAATTCAAACGAATGGCATCTACTGACAGCCTCACGGGCATTTACAACAGGATGAAGCTTGAACCTTTAATGACTGCCGAGGTTCTGCGCTCAAGGCGCTACGGCCGGCTGCTTTCTGTACTGCTTATCGATATCGATCATTTTAAACTGGTTAATGACAATTACGGACACAACATAGGCGACTCGGTTCTGCGTGATGTGGCGGCCGTGCTTAAGGATAACATTCGCGAAGCTGACAGCCTGGGGAGGTGGGGCGGCGAGGAGTTCCTTATTGTGGCGCCCGAGACAAGCACAGAGGGCGCGCGCAAGATTGGCGAAAAGCTGCGTGAAGCAGTTGCGGGCCACAGGTTCATAAGGGATATCAAGGTAACCATAAGCGTTGGTGTTGCTACCCTCATGGCGGACGAATGGGAGGATGACATGGTCAGGCGTGCTGACGAGGCCATGTACCAGGCAAAAAATTCCGGCCGCAACAGGATTGTCTGACCCTGCAGTGTTGTGACAGATCAAAGGTCACACCTGCTGTGGTGAATACCTGTGTGATTCAATTATCTCTGCTGCCCTGCCGGCATCGGCTCCGTTGATCCAGTGTATCTTTAACCCCCTGCGTTCCATCCCCCTGAACCAGGTCATCTGCCTCTTGGCGAACCTGTGAATTCCGTTCCTTAACATCGCGGTCATCTGTTCAAGGGTTATTTCACCTGCTATGTGCATTGCCGCGTACCTGTATTCGAGTCCCAGCTTTATCATCTTTTCATGGGGCACCCCCGATTCCAGCAGCCTGCGGACCTCGGCCACAAGGCCCTGCGAAATGCGCTGGTCGAGCCTCAGGTCTATCCTGGCAACAAGTTCATCGCGCGGCATGTTTATGCATATTATGAGCGGAACAAGTTCAGGCAGCAGGGTGCGTTCAGCATGACCGGGGCTCTCTGCTGACCGCGCAATTTCGATTCCGCGGATAACACGCCGTTTGCTTGACCTGTCTGTGCGTGCATACACTTCGGGAGACTCTTTCATGAGCAGGGCTTCAAGTTCTTCAATGGTCATGGTTTCAAGCGATACCCTCAGCTCAGAGTCGGCAGGGGTACCTGGGAGCGAAAAGCCCTTAAGCGCAGCCTCTATGTAAAGCCCGGACCCGCCAGCCAGAAGGGGTACCAGGCCGCGTGAATTTACATCCCTGAATGCGTTATTAAAATCATCAAGGTATCTGTACAGGCTGTAATCCTCAAGTGGAGAGGCTATGTCAATAAGGTAGTATGGCACTCTTCCCGAAGGAGTGCTGTATTCGTCAAGATCCTTGCCCGTACCTATGTCCATTCCGCTGAATACCTGGCGTGAATCGCCCGAGATAATCCCGCATCCGTAAGCCAGGGCCAGTTTAACCGCGAGCGATGTTTTGCCGCATGCAGTGGGGCCTGTAATTACAATTATATTGTAGTCTCTGTTCTCCATAAAACAACCCGGTCATTTTTTAAACATTCAACACCTTCCCGGTCAAGGAATTAAAAGATCCCGGTTATAATTACTGCCGGTTTAAGAATTAACCGCTGCGAATTATAATCCGGGGGTGCGCGTAACTATATTTTTAGTCCCCCCTGCGCATGTGGCGGTAACACGAGTTAAGCATTTTAATCCCGCAAAGACTTAAGAACATAATACTGAAAAATTGTTGTAAATATCGCTCATATCTTTTCATTTCACTATATTATATACTCTGACGATAATAAAGTCAGCATTAAAACGTTCCGGGTCATTCCGTCAAATATTACTATACTTACATAAAGAATACGGTTACTGATGAATATAGAAAAATTACTACTCTCGTTTATGCCGGTTGTGCTTTTTTACCTGGTCTATTTCAGGTATTTTACCTCAAGTTCGGGATCGACCAAGTACATATCATCATTCCTTACGGGCATGGGGTATGCGCTCTTTCTTCTGCTCGCGGGCGGATTTATTTCGGACATGCTTACTGTAATAAATCCCTTTGTTAAGGGCTTTGTAATGGCCGGGCTTCTTGAAAAGACGGGTGCGGTCATAATTATATTTATCCTTATAAAAAGGTACCCTGAATTTGAAATAAGCAGAAGCATTATATCAGGTATGCTCGTGGGGCTTGGATTCGCCTGTGTCGAAAATTTTTTCTACGCAATAGAACTGGACAGTTCAATACTCTACATACGCATGGTCTTCGCGGTTCCGCTGCATATAACAACATGCGGCATAGCCGGCCACTATCTGGGTATATCCAAGCTGACCTGGTTCAGGTACGGCAAGCTTATAAATATTCTTAAGGCCATATTGATTCCGCTTATTTTTCACGGTATGTTCGATACGGTTCTTATGAAAGGGGGAGTCCTGGCGTATCTCTCTGCCCCGGTGCTTATACTCTCGGTAGTCTACCTCGAGATTGTTCTGGCAAGGTCGCAGTCAATCTTTTCAGAGAAGAAACTTTCAATGCTCAACATGAATATCGAGGAATGGAGGCTTCACGACAGGCAGCCCAGGTACGACAGGTGGGTCAAGAGGTACACGGGTATACTCAAGAGCAGCCCGGCCCCGTTCTTTAACTGGAACCCGGGTATTACCAAGTTCTCGTTCATGGTGTTCATGATAATTGCCGCGGGTTCAGGTATGACCCTTTACAGGATAATCGATGAACAGTACAGGCTGCCTCTGCTGCGTGAAGAGGCGGTTGCTATTTTTGTACTCTTCCCGCTGTGCATTGCCCTTGTGCTGATCATATCGGGCGCGGTCAATCCCGCATACTTTGTAAAGAGCCTTATAAGCCTGCCGGTAATTTCTGATGTTGAGATAATGAAGAACGGGATCGTTGATGAGTTCCTGGCCACGAATGATCTGTCATACAAAAACTGTTTTTTACAGACGACTGAATCTCTTGGTATAGGCAAGACTGTTCAGCTTAAATTCTCTCTTGCCAATCTTGAATCGCGAATTGTTACAGGCAGGGTCATCTGGGAAAATCACCACCTGCGGCACGAAGCATTCGGTACAATCGTCAGGCTTGAGCAGACCTACGCCGGTTTTTTCAGGTTTATTATACGCTACAATCTGCTCAGGCTCTGGAAGGGGACGGTGTTTCTGCTGCGCCTTCCCGGATTCGATGCTATCAAAGGACTTTTCTACAAGCCGCTCATAATGACACAGGAGGAGGAGTATTTCCCCCAGGGATCTATAGTGTTCCGCGAAGGCGAGGTGGGGGACAAGTTCTACCTGATAAAAAAGGGGCGTGTTATATTTTACAAATACAAGGACAACAATACCATAATCACGGTTAACACGGCCGCTGCCGGCGATTTTTTCGGAGAACTCGCAGTATTAAGTGACAACAAGACGCGTAATGCAACGGCAATGTGCGCCGAGGATACCATACTGGCCATAGCGTCAAGGGACAACCTGGACACACTGCTGGCGAACAATCCCGAATTTAACATTGATCTTATAGAAACGCTATCCAACAGGGTTGTGCTGTCAGAAAAGGTTTTCTTCGAAAGCATGCGCGAAATCGATGACCTTAAAAACGAAAATGCCAAGCTCACGCACGTTGCAGCTATGCTCGTACTCGTAGGCCTGGGATTTGACTCGTCAAAACGCGGACTCGATATAGATATAGATTCCAAAAAGATTCTCAGGTTCATACGCCACATGGATGACCTTGCGGCAGCGCAGATTTCATCGCTCTTCATGAAGAGGCAGACTGTACTTAAGCATGGCGGTGACCCTGCCACTGACCAGGACTTCCTGGATTCAGTTAAAGCGATCTTCAGTGCTGTGCCCGACACGGACGAGGAGGAATAAAAAAACGGCCCTTTTAAGGGACCGTTTTTTTATGTTGTGAAAGCCCGCTCTCAGCTCTCTGCCGATTCTGACCTGTTTTTAAGGTATATTCCAAGCAGCACGCCTGAAATCATAAGGAAGGCTGCAAGGATAAATACCTTGTTGCCTGGTTTAGTTTTCAGAAGATAAGCTGTCAGGTTGGAGTCCTTAACTTTTTTCACATGTATTGATTTCATCATAAAGTTGGTGTCGTACTGGCCCTCTTTATATGAATCATTCGTCCATGTGATATAAATGGTAGTCGGACCATCGGGAAAACTCATTGTTACGGTTCCCTTCTTCCATGACTTTTCGCTTGCGTCGATATCCATGCTGGCTGAATCATAATCAGACTCGATAGTCAGATTGTAAGCCTTATAGTTCTTTGGTAACGGGAGAGTGCCGTAGTTCTGCGCGTCGATAGTTATTTCGTATACGCCCTCTTCAAGGTTGTCAAACTTATAGGCTATCTCCTGGCCGCTCCAGTGTGTATATGCAGCCTGTTTGTCAAAGAACCACCTTCCGTCCATGCCCGAGTACTGGTCACCCTGCAGCATAACGTTGGTTTTTCCCTTTTCTTTTGGAGCCTTGATTTTTTTAAGGGCAACTTTTTTTATGCTTACATTCACATCATACTTGCCTTCCACATAGTAGTCGTTTGTCCACACTATGTTCAGCTTTGATCCGGCAGGCTGATCAAGCCTGAAGTCGATGCTTCCCCTGTTGTAAACTTTATCAGAGGCCTTTATTTTAAAGCTTCCTATTATATCTCCGTTTTCGTTTGTAACGTTAAATGCGAACCTGTCATAAGATTCGGGTAATGTTCCGTGGTTCTTTGCCACGACAACCAGCCTGTACCATCCGGGCTCACCGCTGTTTACCTTAAGAAAAAGATCCTGGTATGCCCACGCAGTCCAGATTCCTTCAATCTTATTGCCGCCGTTACCTGTTCTGGCTCTGAGTTCCGCAATCTGCGCCCTCAGGGCTTTTATCTGTGCGAAAGCATCTTTGCGTGCTATCTCTTTGTCCGCGAATTTTTTCATTATCGCTTTGATTTGCGCGCGAAGCCCGGCAATTTGTGCCCTTGCTGCTTTTGCATCAGCGTCAGATGTTATTTCGCCTGCAGTTTCTTTGAACCATTTACCTGAAGATGAATCGAGTTCATAATCAGATGCCTTGGCTGTCGCGATCTCTTCGGCAGCGATTTCGGCAATTGCTTCGTCCGGGTCTGTTCCCGCTGCAACCTCTATAGTGGCAGTATCTGAATCTTTTTCTGCTTTATCACCTTTAGCAGCGGATGATACTGTTTCACCCTTATCCTCATTTGCAACCGATTCATCTTTGGCTACTGATGAAACCTCTTCCCCCTTGTTATCCGTTGTTGTGTCTATGGTAACTTCGGTGGTGCCTGTGTCAGTCTCAACCTCTACAACCGGAAGAAGTTCTTCAATGTTTGTGGTGTCTCCACCTGTTGATGCAAGTTCTATGTCACCGGAACCTTCAAGCACTATGTTGGCTTCAGGTTCAATAACAACAGAGCTTTCCTCGGTTGCCGCGATGTCAGTTATCATATCTACTGTTGCTGCATCTGCTATAACATCTGTTGAAGCTGCAGTATCAGGAGATATATCAGGGCCGCCTTCACCTGTTGGCTGATTTGATGCGCCGCTGTCGCAGGCTATGCCTATTGCAAGCAGGGAAGCGAGCATCAATAGATTTAATTTTTTTAGTATCGTCATATTATTACCTCTCTATTGGTATAAAAAGCCCAGTTGGGTTAATTTAGTGAGAATAGCCTCATTTGACAACAAATTAATATATTTTTTCACTGGAAAAATAAGAAAAATTAAGATTTTTTTCAAAAAAAAGTATTGAATACGGCCAGATTTATGAAAATTTGTACCTATGAGACATAAAGATGATGATTCTGCGCGGTTTAAAACCTGATTATTAAACAAGAGAGCATTTGCATCAATAATTATTCAGCAAAATACTTTTTAGTGCACCATTGTTAATATGGTAATTTAATTTCTCCAGCCGCCTTCGGCGGCGCGAAGAATAGAGGCTTTTAATGTGCAAAATATTTAAGAAATTAAAAAAAATTTTTTCATTTTTTAATCGATATAACGTAGTAATAATAAGAGCATTCAAAAAGGGGACGATTCGATGGATAACAGTTATATGATCTATTTTACTGCCGCGGTTTTTCTTGTAATAGTGCCATGCCTGGTTTTTATCTACATCAGCTATTCTAAATTGAAAAAGATGGAGGAGTCGGGAAGCAAAAATGAGATTGTTATGACACTGCTTAACTCCCTCAAGCAGGATCTGGCCGATTCTTCGCACAAGAGCAGGATTGAACTGCAGCAGAAACTCGATTCCATTACATCGCTCATGAGCCGCAGCCAGCAGGAGGCTGCAGCAAACATGCAGAGACAGTTCGGACAGTCAGCTGCCATTATCAAGGATGTTACCGAAAGGCTCACAAAGCTCGATGAAACCAACAGGCAGGTGCTCGACTTCTCAAAGCAGATGCAGAGCCTTGAGAATATTCTCAAGAATCCCAAACAGCGCGGCATACTGGGTGAATACTTTCTCGAGACCCTTCTTGGCAACGTTCTGCAGCCTTCACAGTATAAAATGCAGCACAAATTCAGGGACGGGCAGATTGTTGACGCTGCCATCTTTTACAGGGATAAAATTATACCCGTAGATGCCAAGTTTTCACTTGAAAAATACAACAGGCTCATGGAGGAATCCGACCCCGCTATCCG
>JAAYBQ010000375.1 GCA_012730035.1 Spirochaetota bacterium | reverse complement strand
GTGATCGATTTACACAAGAAGGGTGTTTCTAAAAGAGACATCTATAAAACATTGAAACTTGTGGCGTAGCTATGCCTAAAAAACGCCTAACTCAAGTAAATAAGAAAAAGAATAACTGAGCATACCAAAATCTGTCACCTTACACTTTTCTTAAGAACCGAAAGCGCAGAGGGACATATCTGATGAAGCTGCTTCATCCTGTATTCCAAACACTCTTTACGTCCGGTGAACCTGATACCACCTTCAGACTCCCAGTAAGGCTCCCCCCTTGCGGCACGCACATACTGGTCAGCTATAAAACGGATCGATCCTGAATTGCAGTTTTCCGAATGCACAGAGGATTTAAGGCACTCCTGCATACACGAATCGGCCCAGTCATCGGTAACTTCACTTACTGCGAATAGAACAGTCGCAACAGCCAGAATCAATTGCAACATGATTATTATACAGATATGTTTCATATAACCGCCGTTAAAAATATTTATTCATTTACCATGTTCTGTTTAAAATATACTCATAAAAAGCGAACAATAAAACTGATGAATGCTGTTTAATTTGGCCAGCATTGCATCAGAATAAAACCTCTCCGGGCTGTAATATAATTATCAAGCATCTGACGTTGTATTACCGATAATAAATTATCTGTGCATATTATAGCAGAACTTATATCATCATTAAAATCCGGTTGGCTCATATTAATCAACCGGTTAAACAGGGGAACTTCTGTAAATTAAATCCGGATATTCCTTTGCGTGCACAACTTCGGGAAAATGGAGGCTGAAAAATGAGCAGTGTCAGTACGCGCGGCAACAAGGCTGCTGAAGAACTAGAAAGAATTCAGAAATCTCTGAGAAACAAGGAAAAAAAGGCCCAGGAGGCCAAAGAAAAAGGGATGCACACAAGTTACGGTATCCTCATGGAAGAAATAACCGAGCTTAAACGCAAACTGCGAAAACACCAGATGGGCAGCAAATAATTCTGTCACAGCCTCTGCCGAATCCTCCGGCAGGGAGGACTCAGCAGAGGCAATAACATCCCCTGAGATGCACATACAAATCGCAGCCGAATATAATTCAATATATTACGATTACTCCCCTGGCGGCAAGCAGATCCATCACCTGAATATTTTTTACCGGGTTATCCACCAGGTTAACATACTGCAGCGACGGAAGATCCGCAAGAACCGATATATCCTCAATCTGGTTGAACGACAGGTCAAGCTCCCGCAGCCCCTTGAGTTCCGCAAGAGAGCTTATATCATCGATACTGTTCTCTGAAAGATAGAGCGATTCAAGTTTAACAAGGCCCGCAAGGTGATGGAGCCGTATAATCCTGTTGCCCGAAAGATTCATAACTGTTATGTTGACACAGTGCTCGGCGCCGGCAAGGTCATCTATATCAAAACCGGAAAGATCAAGTTCACCGTCAAGATTCTGCAGGTCAGAGGCAGAGAGTTCATATTCCATGTTGCCTATATAGAGATCATTTACGGCTTCTATAAACCCGTACTCCTCCTCATCCTCAAGTTCGTCAGAATATTCAGAATCCTCAAAATCATCATCCATCTCTGTTTCTTCTTCATCAAACTCGCTGAAGGAGGAATCATCCTCATCATAAAAATACTCGCTTTCAAAATCAAGGTCGTAATCAGGAATACTTTTTTTGTTGCTAAAGTCAGCCAGGTATATGCTTTTCAGCCTTATAAGGGCATCGGTATCTCCCGTGGAATAAGACTCTTCGATATCTGAAGTAATTTTTAGCAGCCTGTCCGGATGGTATAGCTGTATCATCCCCGCGAAGAGGCTGCTCATGTCAGCGCCCGATGAACTGATGCCGATACTTTCAGCCATGGCCGCAAGGTATCTGTGATCCTTTTTGCGGTACCTGCTGATTATTTCAATGCTTATATCCTTGAGTCTGTCCGATGTGATTTTACCGCAGAGCTCGGTGTACAGTCCCTTATGGCTCTCTTTCATTATTTTCCCGCCCCGAGATGTTTAACAGTTGCGGCCATGGGATTGCTGTTCATAACCGCGCAGGCATCAGGTGAATCCCGCAATTCTCAAGTGTCAATAGTTTTTTAACTCCACCGGTTACCTGCTTAAGTCCGTGTTTTAAACAGTTACATCACGGTTACGGCAGGATTGCGAAAATGGAAGCGGCATCGATACTGGAGGCCCGGGGAATGACCGGGAAAGATTTAAGCACTCACTTTTTTTTAAGCAACTC
>JAAYBQ010000374.1 GCA_012730035.1 Spirochaetota bacterium | reverse complement strand
CAGAGTTTATTTCTAAACTATTTTGTTGAATAAGATGATCTATTCCGTCCGCCTCCTTCGGCGACAGTTAACATCAAGCAGACTGTATAGGATACCTTATCCTTTAATTATACCTGCGATTAGATGGTTTAGAATTTATGGGCAGTTAGCGGCCGGGAATTTTAAAATGGTCAGCCGGGTGGCTATTTTAAAATAAAAGACTCTCTTTAAAAAGAGTATTTGCACAGGATTATATGCGGAAGAATTAAGGTCTAAATTTTGTGCAGGTCTTTTCAGGGAGCTGATTGATCTGATTCCGGAGAATAATAAATTATGCATTATGAAAAATTATTTTTATGTGAGACCTCCCTGTTACTTTCCTGGAGTGTTATGTGTTATGCGTACTGGATTAAATGGAAACGGTAATATAATAAAATAAGTAAAGGAGTAATTTATGAGAAAGATTACAGCAAAAACGGCAGTCACCATTATTTTCTTTGCAGCGGTTTTTATTTTTTCTTCACTGTATGCAGGTTACAGCCTTGAGTCAGAAATGTTTAGAACCTCGCAGGATATTACCATGGAAAAGGCAAATTCCGCCAGGGATCCCTATTCATTGTTATTCAACTTAAAGCTGACAGCGCCGGGGACAATTACAGCCCACATTAGGAAACCGGAAGGATCTTTCAGGCTGGGAAAGAAACAGCATCTGTTCCGCATAATTATTGCCGATGCAAGGGCATACAAGCCGGGTTCAAGTACTCTTAATGAAAAATATATCAAAAGATTAAAGTGCTTCAAACATGAAAGGGGACTTGTTGAATATTCCGTGGACAGCCTGGAGCTCGGGAGTTCGAAAGGTGAATTCATTGTTCTTATTACAAATTATTATGACAAGAAGCCATATAATGCTCACCTGCAGCTTATGTATCCTGTCGCAAAACAGGCCGAAAGTAAACTAAAGCCGGTTGAAATGAAGCTGCGTCCAATAGAGGTAAAGGGAATTTCCGATGAGCAGTAGAGTTAATTAAGGGGCTGACCTGGTGCAGGTATAAGACAGAAACCGGGCTACTGCAGGCGGAAGAGAACAGACTGTTACTTGAATGTAGTTATATAATTTAATGAACGATTTTTTCTGAGCTTCAAAAGCGGAATTATTTCGGGATATCCTTCGAGCTGATGAATAACCAGGTCATTATCATCAAGGATACCGTAGGGCTCATTATCAGTGTACAGTGCAGCAACGTGCAGTCCAAAATGCAGAATCAGTCCGTTTTTTACAATACCGGCGTTTATCTGCACCGGGGATTTGCCGTAACAGGCAATCCCCTTTTTAAAGGTTACATGTTTGTAAAGCACTCTTGACTGGTCAAGTAGCCTTGAGGGATCACCGTATAATAATTTTTTCCCTGATGCCCTTTTGCCATAGATCAGAAAGGTTGAACATTCAGCACCGTACAGCAGGTCGGCGCTGTATTGATCATCAATTCGCAGTAGTGTCCCGCCGAAGATGTATGGAAGATTCATCTGCTCGGTTAAAAATCCCGTATATGTGTCATCCAGCCTCTGTGTAATGATTATTTTTTCAGAAATGTAACTGTTATTATTATCAGTTACAATGCAGAAGAGATGTACTGCACCGCAACTGTTGTCCGGATTAAAATATCGGGCAAGATCTTCACTGTTTACGCTTCTGCCCGGTAAAAGATTGCTTATTTTTACAGGTTTAAAGTATATTACAGAAGGGTCGTTTGCGGCAAAAAAATTACCTGGTGATATGTTGTATGATGAGAATTGAGGCCTGAAGGTATACCATGATATATTACTTTGACCATCAGTATTCAGGGCGGTTATTGAATACTTTTGTCCTGAAATAAAATCATGAATATTTTTTTTGCGGGGTTTTTTATTACTGCCATTTGATGTTACCTTAAGTCTGATTTTTTTTGTAGAGCTTTCCCATGATGAGATGATTGCAGCCCACCTGCCTTTTTCAGATCTTATTTTAATTCGATGAAGGTTATTGAGCAGCAGGGTACTTAGCAGCGTGGATGATTTCTTCAGGTCAAAGTAGCATACTCTCTTTTTTTCTTTCGCATATTTTATGGCAAGGTCCGATCTGTCCGTTTCGCTCGGCCTGAGAAGGTCCATCTCAATAGAGGCATTTACTATTGCAAAAAGATGCAGCAGCGTATTACAGAGGAGATAATCCGCTTCAGCGTCAGATGCCAGGTATGGCCTGGAAAGAGCGACTGTAATACAGTGAAGGTTTTTCATTGTGACCAGTTCAAAAATCCGTGTTATTTCAGCTGAACTCTGATCTTCCGATTTAGCTGTAAAATAATCAAGGTCGATGGAGCATATTACCGGTGAACCTGAAAAATCATATTTCTTCAGCTCTTCGAATGACATAACCTGATAGTGCACTGAAAGATCTTTTATTTTTCTGTCAGAATAATCCAGGTCTGCGTTTATGAGTTTTTTAATCTCTTCGCATTTTTTTATTTTTTCATTGCGGCCAAGTTTATCAGAGGGAATCCATATCACTTTAGTAACGGGATGGGGGATCAGCGGTTCTATCCAGTTGAAGCATTGTATTACACTGTTCTTCCGCAGTCTGTTGTAGAGCGGAGACCGGTCCCCCATGCGCGTATCGGCAAGGTTCTCTCTTATGTAATCTGAATCAATAACGGACCGCGAGTCGCTGTGCGCATCAAACAGTAAAAGTGTGTACTGCCTGTTCCAGTCAAGGGTGTCAGATAAAAAGTAAAAACCTGAACCGTGGTTATCCGAAATATAAGAGGGTATAACTGCTTTTACATCGCGTACCGTATCTGCTGAAAGCAGAGAGAATGCAGCAACTGATAATAAAAGCGGCAGCAGTTTTCTCATATTGAGGCCGGTTTATCTTCCGCCGACCTCCGGTTCTTTGTCAAGTTTCTGCAGCAACAGAAGTTCACTTACGCATGCATCGGTGTATTCGCTACCTTTGTAGATTTTTGTTATTACCAGTTTTATCTTTTTACATGAAATATTATTTTCAGATAGATTTATAAGGTAGTATGCGTACAGATCATCCGGTGAAAGGGATGTGTAACCGTCTGCGATCGCGGCAGTTTTTATTAATTTGTCATCGGCATATATTTCAATCTCTGCAACGCGGTTATTTTTATAAAAGAGTTCCCTCGATTTGTTGTATCCTGGTATTATACCGATGGTGTTTATTTTCTGCAATTTGCTGAAGGTGATTTCAATGAATTCACCGTTTCCGTCATTTGTATTGTTTTCGACCCATGCTGTTTTAAAATCACTGTCAAAAAGTTTTTTTGCTGAATACTGCTTTAATGTTGATGAAGTTTTAACATTCCCCGGTTTTAAGCTCATATAATACTTTTTATTAACTGAAAAAAACCTTTGCCCTTCCTGGCTTCCGTACATATAACTGTCTGAATATCTGTTGTTTATGGTTATTAAAATATTATCTTTGCCTTTCGGTTCAAAGTCCCGGAATTCCCAGGTATATATGCTGTTATTTTTTACGAACCTGTCTGCAGGAGTAATATTAATGCCGTGTTGTATATGTGATGAATCTATTGTTACACGGCCCTTTGCTATAGGCCCTTTCCATGTAGACCCGAATGAGAAAAGATACCTGAATTCTGAATTTTCTGTACGGGTATTATCCGAGACATACCATCCGAAGCTGATATATCTTGATATGTACGAAATTGTAACCCTTATGGTCTGTGACCCGGCAAAACCGATATTTGAAATAAACCACCCGATTTCAGGATATTCCAGAGGAGCGTAATCATCACCCATAATGTCGGGCATTTTCATCCATTTGACCTGCTCATTGTTGTACACATATTTTGTGGGGATTTTCTGAATGCTGCCGTAACCGGAGCCCTCGGCGGGCTCTATTGATATAGAATAATCTTCGATCTCCTGCTGGTAATTCGGTTCAACCGGTTTTGTATGAATGAGTGAAGGGAAGCCGAGTCTGGCAGTGACAGCATCACCATGATTTTTCATTATGTATATAACATCTACTCTGGCGTAACCCCGGAATAGTGTTATCCTGAGGTCCTCTTCTTCTATAGATATCTGCTGGTTTTTCATCAAGGTAAGCTGGCCCGTTGCCAGGTTGCCCAGGGTAAATGATCCGCCGTTGCCGTATATAAGAGCGCAGGCTGAAAAGATAAAGAATACTGTAAAAATTATTTTATTTTTCACGTATGCCCCCGGTAAGCAACAAATTGAAATCAGGCTAACATTGCCTGCCTCGAAAGTCAAGATTATAAACTGAGCGGGTGCAGGGTGAGGCAGCTAAATAAAAATCCCCTGAACCGGTGTGGCGCAGGGTAAGCGCAAAATAAACCCCATCTTGAAATAAATCAAGCCATATAATACAATTCCCTCTCAAAAACGGAGGGTATAACATGCAGAACAATCAGGATACAAAATATCGCAAACATCATAAGCACTATTGGGAAAAGCATATTATTCTATGGCAGGAGAGCAACCTGTCGCAATCAGAATATTGCAGGCAAAATAACATACCGCTGAAATCTTTCTGCAACTGGAAGAAAAAAATAATTAGCAATCACACCCCAGCAACACCATTCATCGAACTGAAAGGCCATTTCCCGGCTCGGGAAGAATATTTTGAATTACAGATTGATTCAATGCTCACGCTGCGAATCCGGGAGAGCATACGGCCTGAATTGTTACAGAATATATTTATGGCAGCAAGAGGTATGTGATGCAGCTACAGAGCAGAGAGACGAGAATATTCCTGCGCCCAGGGAAAACAGACTTCCGCAAATCGATCAACGGGCTGTCTGTCATGGTACAGGAAAGCATGAAGGAGGATCCGTTTAGCGGCCACTACTATGTGTTTTGCAACCGGACAAAGACAATGCTTAAGATACTCTACTGGGACAGAAACGGATTCTGTCTGTGGCATAAGAGACTGGAGGAGGATAAATTCAGGTGGCCGAATATGGCATCAGACATTCATGAGATAACCAGTGAAGAGTTTCGGTGGCTGCTGCTCGGGCTTGATTTCTATAACGCGCATAAAATACGCCGTTATGCGAGCGTAGTATAAAAAATTAATTGCAATCATGTGATCATATTTTATCATGATCACATGATAACGATACCACAACAACTACCCGATGATGTAGACTCACTCAAAGAGATCATTTCGAATCTCACTAAACTAAACAAAGACTACAAACAGGAAATTCAATATCTCGAAGAGAAGAACAACCTCCTACTTCAGAAACTGTTCGGACGAAAAAGCGAAAAGCAGACTCCTGAAGATGCTGAGCAGGGGCGTCTCTTTGATGAGGCAGAGACTTTCTCTGCTTCGGGTAAAGATGAACCGGAAGAAGAGAGCGAGCCTGTCATAGTCGTGTCGTCGCATACGCGCAGGAAAAGAGGAAGAAAACCTCTTCCTGAGTCATTGCCGCGCATTGATGTTATTCATGATATACCTGAAGATGAGAAAAAATGCGCCTGCGGTTGCGAGATGAAACGCATTGGCGAAGAGGTATCCGAAAAGCTTGATATAATTCCGCAAAAAATTCAGGTGATCCGCCATATACGATACAAATACGCCTGCAAGAATTGCGAAGGGAGTGAAAGCGATGAGGCTCCTGTAAAGATAGCTCCTCTCCCTCCGCAGATTATACCAAAAGGAATTGCAACACCGGGACTTGCTGCATGGGTACTTGTGAGCAAGTTCTGTGACGCGATACCTTTTTACAGACAGGAGAAACTCTTTGCAAGAATCGGTGTTGAGATCTCCAGAGCTACTTTCTGCAACTGGGCGCTGCTTGCTCACAAAGGATGCAGCCGTATGCTTGAACTTATGATGGATGAGATTATTTCGTCTCCTCTTGTAGGGATGGATGAAACAACAGTTCAGGTAATGAATGAGGAGAACCGGAAAAACACAACAAAGTCATACATGTGGATCTCACGCGGGGGCACAGAAGTCAGGCCGGTTATTCTGTTTCGTTATAACCCGACACGCGGAGAGGATTTTGCAAACAGCGAATTTAAAAACTACGAAGGTATAATCCAGACAGACGGTTATGCGGGGTATAACACCTTGGGGAAGAACAAGAAAGTAACTCATGCCGGATGCTGGGCCCATGTCCGGAGAAAATTTGTTGAGGCTTCAGCTCATACTAAAGACAACAACTCATTCGCGCACTCGATGATCTCGCTGATTAAAAAATTGTATGAAGTTGAATCGGAGATTCGGGAGAAGAAATACAACGATAAACAAATATTAAAATTACGTGATAAAGAGTCGCGGCCTGTGGTCATGAAAATCGGCGAGCTGCTTGAAAAGCACCGGCACAGCATCGCCCCCAAAAGTCTGACTGGCAAAGCAATTACCTATACCATTGATCTGTGGCCGAGGTTAGTAGTGTATCTCGATAACCCTCTGATTCCTATTGATAATAATCTTGTGGAGAACGCTATCCGTCCTTTTGTAGTGGGGCGTAAAAACTGGCTATTCTCCGGCAGCCCGGATGGTGCTCATACAAGTGCTGCGATTTACAGCATTATTGAAACTGCCAAGGCAAATGGTCTTGAGCCATACTGGTATCTGCGATATCTGTTTGAAAAACTGCCAGCCTGTAAATGTGATGATGAAATACATTTAATCATGCCGAATAGAATTGACCCTGATATTATTAATAAATTCAGGGGTGGGGTTGATTAAGCGGTTACCAATGAACTCAATGGTATTTCGGTTAATGTCATATCCCGTGAGTATGCTGTTTTCATGTTAAAAAATTCAGAAGAAGAAAAACATAAAAAGTTTCTTTCGTATATTTGTGAAAATTAGTACCGTTTAACGATTTATTCTAAACCGGAACATAGGAACT
>JAAYBQ010000373.1 GCA_012730035.1 Spirochaetota bacterium | reverse complement strand
CAAATTCCCCCCTTTGCGCCTTAGCGCCTTGACGAGAGACATGTTAAGTACATAAACCCCTTCCGGGCGACAAACAGGATGTTTTAGTTTCGAACGCAGGCAGGGGGCCGAATAAGCGTTCGAATGTGGCTGGTAAAAATTTATGTATCACGATATGTATTTCAGCCGGGGGCGTTAAGTCCAGGCTACTGCCCGTACCATGCGTAACATTAAGATATCCCACAAGGGGACTTCCGAAGGGCGCCTCCTCGCGGAGTTTATCCTGAGCGCAGGCGGGGCGGGCATGAAATAATTGTTAAATTTTCACTTGACTGCTTATTGAAAAAAATATCAATTTTTAAATACAAAGGATTTCAACTGACTGGATGAAAATATGAATTATGATGTAATAATTTCTGCCATTAAAACGCCAGTCATAATAATGCAGTTTTCTGGAAAGATCATATCCTCCAGAGAATGAGACAGCGAAAAATTACCGTATCTGAAGTTCTGTCAGTTTTAAATAATTTCCAGATTATTGAAGTCTATAATGATGACAAACCTTTTCCGTCATATCTTTTAATGGGATATGCAGGTGAGCGGCCGTTACATATTTTAGCAGCAGTAAACACAGAAAATTTTGAGATACACCTCGTAACTGTATATATTCCTGATGACTCAATCTGGATGGACGATTACCGGAGGAGAAAATGAAAAAATGTTTTGTATGCGAGCATGAGACCATAGAACAGGGTTTTACAAGTAAAATGCTGGAAGATAAAGGCCGCTTTATTATAATTAAGGATGTTCCATGCCTGGTATGTGCCAATTGCGGCGAAATTTATTTTGAGACTGATGTAATGCTTAAACTTGAAAATATATTAAACCGTAATGTCAGCGAACTGGAGATCATCAGTTACAGACAGGTAGCGTAGATTCATATATATCATTCGGTATCCTGATAAATACGCTGCCCCGGTACTATCTTAAATAGATCACACTGGGAGCGTTAAGTTCAGGCTACAGCAGGTACCATGCGTAACCGATGGATGCCCGTATTAATCAAAAAATATACGGGACAAGCCAGATCCATGTTTATAGGGTATGCTGTATTTCATAAAGACTTTTGATAGCCTTAATTTCACTGGCTTTTATATCGGCTTCTTCTCTTAAATCATATTCAACTTGAAGTCCAAGCCAGAAATCAGGAGTTGTTCCGAAGTATTTTGAAAATCTTAATGCAGTATCTGCCGAGATACTTCTTTTGCCTTTTATAATCTGTGAAATTCTTGTAGGCGGAATATTAGTATCTTTTGCAAGTCTATACGCTGTGATATGATATTCTTTTAAGAATTCTTCCTGTAATATTTCACCTGGATGTATATTTTTTATCTTCTTCATAATTTTACCTTTCAATGATAATCAACAATTTAAACATCAAAAGCATTTGAGTCTTCCCATCGAAAACAGATTCGATATTGATCATTAATGCGAATGCTATGTTGATTCTTTCTGTCACCTTTAAGTTTTTCCAATCGATTTGCCGGCGGTGCCAGCAAATCCTTTAATTCTTTCGCCCTTTGAATCATAAACAACTTTCGTAAAGCAATTCTTTGAATGTCTCCGGAAAATTTATTGGAATACTCCTGGTTCCAGGTCTTTTCAGTCTCTTTGCATTTGAATGATTGTATCATAAAGTTATAATAACGCGATACGTTAATACTGTCAACTGTTTTTAAATACAGGCAGGACGCGCGCCATCAGTTTTTCATGTATTACACACAGTGTCATAGACGTTTGTGTAGTGATCAGGCCTCACCCCGCCGGATAGTGGACAGGCATAACTGATCACTATCTGCCGGGGACATCCGGCCTTCTCCCTTTTGCACAAACCCATTCCCCCTGTATATATAATGGTTCTCCCTGCTGCACAAACCATTCTCCCTGCATATAT
>JAAYBQ010000034.1 GCA_012730035.1 Spirochaetota bacterium | reverse complement strand
ATGAGTGAAGATGAGAGATCACAGTTCGGGATGTCAGGTGTTGAAACTGTAAACCAGCTCTACGGAGGCGAGGAACTGCGCGCACTGCAGAGAAAGGATGGCAGGTTTGTAAACTCAGGGCTTGTTGCCACTCTTACCGGATCCGTTGCATCTGACCAGCTTGAAGATGGCAAGGTGGTGAGCGGCATAGGGGGCCAGTATAACTTTGTTTCCATGGCGCACGAAGTACCCGGCGGCAAACTGATAATGGCAATAAGAGCCACAAGGGGGTCAGGTAAAAAACTGAAGTCGAACATTGTTTACAACTACGGTCACACTTCAATACCCAAGTACCTGCGGGACATAGTAGTTACGGAATACGGTATAGCCCACATAAAAGGTATTTCTGACGGCAGGATAGCCGAAGAGATGATTAAAATTGCAGATTCGAGGTTCCAGCCGCAGCTTGTACGCGAAGCGAAAAAACATGGCAAGCTCCCGGCCGATTACGAGATACCCGAAGAATACAGGAACAACTATCCCGAAAAAGTGGACAGCTTTATCAAATCATATCAGGCCAAAGGACTGTTTAAACTTTTCCCGTTCGGCACCGATGTTCTGCCCGAAGAGGCTGTCCTGGCCGCATCGCTGAAGGGGCTTAAGGCATACAAGGAATTAAAACCTGTACGCACAATATTTAAACTGCTTGCAGAGATGCTTAAATCTGTTCCTGAAAAGGCCGCGCCATACCTTAAGAGGATGGACCTGGAGAATCCCAAAAACTTCAGCGAGCGTTTCCAGCAGAAAACAGTCATTGCCGCACTCAGGCTTGCATCCAGAATTTAATCTGACCTGTCGCTTAACTTTAACTGAAAAAGGCAGACGCTTATTGCGGACTGCCTTTTTTATGCGCCTGCCGCTTTATGATAAAACGGTCTCAGTACACGAAAGAATTTTTTTCTTGCTAAGATTCGTATTATCATTGAAACTGCTGATCGGTTAATAAGATTGCCTTTTCGCTTAAAGAATAATAATAAACGGGGTATATACCATGATATGGAAAGGAAGAAGACAGAGCGGAAACGTTGAGGACAGAAGGGGTTCTGCCGGTAAAGGGGTGGCAGTGGGCGGAATAGGCACGATTGTACTAGCCCTGGCTATATACTTCCTGGGCGGAGATCCCACCGCCATACTGAACACCGTACAGAATTCACAGGTCAGTACGGGCAATTCGTCCTATCAGGGCACAGCGGAAGAGAATGAACTGGCACAGTTAGTATCAGTTGTACTTGCCGACACAGAGGATGTCTGGAACGATCTGTTCGACAGAAAGGGAGCGCAATACCGCATGCCGAAACTTGTTATATATTCAGACAGCACAGATTCAGCCTGCGGACGCGGAAGCAGATCTACGGGCCCATTCTACTGCCCCGGCGACGATTCGGTTTACATAGATCTCAGCTTTTACAACGAACTGCGCGAACAGTTCGGCGCATCGGGGGATTTTGCCATGGCTTATGTTATCGCGCACGAAGTGGGACACCACGTGCAGAAACAGACAGGCATTCTGGGCAAGGTTGATTCACTCCGCTCACGCATGAGCGAAAAGGAATACAACAAGTACCTTGTGCGGCTTGAACTGCAGGCTGACTACTACGCCGGTGTATGGGCCCACTATGCTGAAAAAATGAATGTGCTTGAACAGGGCGACCTTGAAGAGGCCATGAACGCGGCAAGCGCCGTAGGAGATGACCGCATACAGAAAAACGCCAGGGGCTATGCGGTACCCGACAGCTTTACGCACGGAACATCGGAGCAGAGGGCAAGGTGGTTCCGCAAAGGATTTGAATCCGGCACAATCGAAGACGGCGACACATTCAGCGCTGAAACACTTTAACACCAGATACGCTTACGAGGTTAAACAATGAATCTGTTTTTATCGGCACAGCTTGCCGCAGGTTTTGCCGCAGGTTTTGCCGCAGGTGCAGCAGTAACTGCTGCCATATTTATTTTACTGAAAAAAAATTCGGGACGTGTTACTTCACTACAGGCCGAAGCCTGTAACGGCCAGACGGCCAGGTCTGCGGTTGAAGAATTCCGCAAGAGCAAAGAGTTCAGGATGATTAAAAAGGCCGAATACGACAGGGGATTAAGGGATGGCGCATCAGACGCAATGAACGATTTCCGTATAGAGTACCAGAAGTTCGAAAACATTGATGAAAAATTTTTCTCATCGATAGTTGAAACCGGTTACTTTATGCAGCTGACCTACAAAGGCCTGCCTATTGGAGGTGTCACCAAACGCGTTATACACGCCGGCAAAAAGGTCGACAAAAAACGTGTCGAAGAAATAATTAACAGGCTTAATGATACAGTGACATCACTTGTACAGGCTGCCGCAGCCGGCAAAATCCCGGTAAAGGAGGTAAAACACCTCCTTACCAGGAAATAGTATTCCAAAATTATCCACACCAACAAGCCGGTTCAACTCCTGCTAATTATCTTTCCCTATCACAAACCTGTACACTACGGCGCCGATCAGCGCACCTGCGATTGGCGCCAACCAGAAAAGCCACAACTGCGCCACAGCCCAGTCGCCGACAAACAATGCGACACCTGTACTTCTTGCAGGATTTACAGATGTGTTGGTGACGGGTATACTTATAAGATGTATCAGTGTCAGTCCAAGGCCAATTGCTATCGGAGCAAATCCCTGTGGCGCCCTTTTATCTGTGGCACCCAGAATTATAAGCAGGAACATCATAGTCATCACAACTTCAGTAACCAGGGCCGCTGTGAGTGAATAGCCGCCTGGTGAATGCTCACCGAAACCGTTTGAAGCAAAACCGGCCGCAAGGTCAAAACCGGACTTGCCGCTTGCTATGACATAGAGAACACCACCCGCTGCAATTGCACCGAGAACCTGCGCAGCAATATAAGGCAGAAGCTGTTTTGCTTCAAAGCGCCCCCCGGCCCACAGGCCAACCGATACGGCCGGATTAAGATGACACCCCGAAATGTGCCCTATTGCAAAGGCCATTGTCATTACAGTAAGTCCGAAAGCCAGGGCCACACCAAGCAGCCCTATACCGACATTTGGAAACGCTGCAGCCAGAACCGCGCTGCCGCAACCTCCCAGCACAAGCCAGAATGTGCCGATAAACTCCGCGCCATACTTTTGCATTACACCACTCCTTGTTTAAGTTAAATTATAATTTTATTATAAGTATTCCTGAAAATCTTCTTAGTGTAATATGGTAATCATATTCATTACTCCGACTCAGGCGGCTGAAGAAATAATGCCCTTTACCCCGCAAAATATTCAAGGAATAACAATTAATTTGAATGTATTACATATCTGTTATTTTTCAAAAAATTTCCGCATAATCTGCATAAGCCTGTAAAGGGATAAAAAACCGGGTTTTAGAGGGTGATCAATTCTGCCGGCATATAGAGACGTTCACAGTTCACACAGAGACTGTTCCGCACCAGATTACCGGTAAATTCCCTGCGAAGCTGCCGCATCCTTTTACCGTTCCATATTTCAGCGAGAGTGGACTCAGTCAGGGTGCCCAGAACATATTTGGCATCGTAATCAAAACAGCATGGCACAACATCTCCGTTCCAGGTAACAGTCACAAAACGCCAGGGGATTCGGCACCTTACCCTGCTCCTGTCGTAAGCGGCATCGTTTAAGCCACCTGCCAGCGAATTAACCGCGCGGTCGCTTCCATCCCATGTTGTAAAACTTTTAGGCAGGAACATGTCTATACCGGGAACAGTTTTCCAGTAAGCGCCGGCAATCTCAATGCTCTCACGGTTGGCTGCAAAATCAATCATCGAAAGAATAACTTTAAGTGGCACATTACGCTCTTTTTTCTTTTCCAGAAAGTCCAGCAGCCGTTTGGATGACAAATGGTATGCGTTCTTCATGCCGCGAATCCTCATGAACGAATCGTCGTCGTGCCCGTCAAGCGATACGTAGAGCACATCGAGTCCCGATGAAAGGAGCCTCTCTGCCACGTCATCGACCAGCATCACGGGATTAACCGAGAGCCCCGTACTGATCCCTTTCTGAGCGGCATACCTGATGAACCTGTCGAATTCGGGATGCAGCAGGCTTTCGCCAAAGTGATGGAGCCATACGGGTACATCACGCTTTAAAGAACCGTTAACCGCCGACAATTCATCAATCGCTTTCGCGAAGAGGTCAAAATCCATGTACCCGCATACCCTGGTCATGCTTTTGGTTCTGGGGCACATAACACAGCGCATAACACAATGATTGGTAAGTTCTATGTTAAAGATGGAAAAGGTATCAGCCATATATGCCATGATTCAGAAAGCTAAACCGAAATCAAGCTATTTAGGCCTGTAGAAAAAATTGTTATAAACACCCACGCCATAAAACCGCAAAGATGCGTGTTGCAGAGCAGGTCACACTTAGGCCTGAAAACCATTCACTGCATCGGGCAGATTATTCCCCTTGAGTAAAGCAGGCATCCCCGGAAAGAAATTTATCGATACGGCTTGACTATTTAAACTGTTAATATTACAATAATAATTAAGTTAAATACCGGATTTTACTTCACGGTTTTATGACTGAATTTACCCGGTTTTCTGCCACACTTGCAGCAGGAGAAGAGTACTCAGCCACGGAAGGGATAAAAAACCGGCAAAAATTAAAAACAACAAAGGAGTATCTGTATGAAAAAATTTTTAGGCATTCTTGTAGTATTCGCAATTGCTGCAGCTTTCTCATTCTCAAGTGTTGAAGCAAAGGGTAAGAAAAAAATCAAGGAAAATCCGTGTCAGAAAACTTGTGCTGCATCATTTGTTAAGTGTAAAAAAGAAGCAAAAAAAGACAGGGAAAAGAGGGCAGTATGCGAAGCCTCAAAAAAAGAATGTATGGATCAGTGCGAAAAGGCTGTAAATGAGGATAAGGAAGGAAAAGGTAAAAAAAGTAAAGAAGATAAAGTAAAGGGTAAAGACAAAGCCAAAACTAAAGGCAAAGATAAGGCAAAAGATAAAGGGAAAGGTAAAGCAATAGATAAAGCTGAAGAAGAAATTGAAGAAATTGAGGAAGATGTAACAGAATAACTCCCCAACAGATAGATTTAACAGGACCGGTTTTTTAAAGGAATATCAGTAAAAAACCGGTCCTGCCGGTTAACCCCTACTGACATAGAACTTTAAGCATTCCCCTTACAGAATACAACCGGCCGTAAAAATATTGACCGGCCGTATCTTTAATTGACCAATGGCAATACCGTGCCGCACTTAAGCACGCGCAGTACAAGGAGAGACCAATGATCTACCTGGCCCCCATACAGGGAATCACCGACAGAATATTCCGCAACAAATTCCCTGAATATTTCGGTGGCGTTGACTGCGCCATGGCACCCTTTATCTCGACCTCTAAAAGAAAAAAGGTAGAGACCGTAATCCTTCGCGAACTTGACCCTGACAAAAACCGGGGCCTGCCCGTAATACCACAGATACTAAGCAGGGACCCCGAAGATTTTATTCCACTCGCAAACCAGCTTTATGAAATGGGCTACCCCATTGTCAACTGGAACCTGGGTTGCCCCTTCCCTGTTGTTACAGGCAAGGGAAAGGGCTCAGGAATGCTATGCTATCCGCTCGCAATTGAACAGTTCCTTAAAAAAACAATTCCTGCCATAAAAGCAAAGCTCTCAATTAAACTGAGAATCGGCCTGGCATATCCTGACGAAATACTTGCACTGATCCCGATCTTTAACCGCTACCCTGTAGAGGAACTCATAATTCATCCGCGCACGGGAAAGCAGATGTATGACGGTGTTGTTAACCTTGACATATTTGAACAATGCCTTGAGTCATCTACACACGAAATTGTCTATAACGGCGACATCAACACCGCCGGAGGGTATGAGCTGCTTGCCCGGCGTTTTCCTTCAATACGAAAATGGATGATCGGCAGGGGGCTTGTTTCAAACCCGTTTCTTGCTGAAGAAATTATTTCAGGCAACATAAAATCCAGGCAGGAAAAAATCAGAATATTAAGGCGTTTTCACGACGATCTTTTAGCCGAATACTCAAATGTCATGTCCGGGCCAGCTCACATAACAGACAGGATGAAGGGAATATGGTTCTACCTGGGGAACTTCTTTGAAAACGGGGAAAAGATAAAAAAACGAATAAACAAAGTCCGCACCATAGGCCATTATAACGATCTGGTTAAAAGCATATTCGGGGATTAATTGCGGCGATTCAGCTTATTGACAAGAAGGGGAAGTGTCTGCTCCACCGGGCCTTTTATAAAACAGCCAGTAATGTAGTTGGTAAGCCCGGTCTCTTCACTGTTCATCTCGATTATAAAGGCGCCGTTCTCCCTGGCAATAAACGGCAGGTCTGCCGCAGGCTGCACAACGGCTGACGTTCCGATAACCATGAATACATCGCTGTACGAGGCAAGATTGCGTGCCTCCAGATAGGCAGAAGGGGGGACAGGTTCACCAAAGAGTGTAAATCCCGGCTTCATGGTTCTTCCACAGATGCTGCACACAGGAAGAGCAGCTCTCCGCACAGGTTCCCCAATGCGGCAGAAGGTACATTCAGCGCTGTCAACAGTTCCATGATAATTTATAACATTCCGGCTGCCGGCACGCTGATGCAGGGAATCAATGTTCTGCGTGATTATCCCCTGCAGCAGCCCCGACCTTTCCATGCCGGCAAGTGCCACGTGCGCTTCGTTGGGCGCTGTACTGGCGGCAAGATCATGAAGCATGAACGCAAGTTCCCAGACAAGGGCCGGGTCGCTCCTGAAAGTATTAATATGCGCATATATTGAGGGATTATATGTTTTCCATAATCCATTGTTACCGCGAAAATCTGGTATTCCGCTGGAGGTGGATATACCGGCGCCCGTAAGCGCAACTGTCTGCCGTGATGATAATATCTTCCCTGCGGCATCATTTATTGAATGCATAAAACTCCCACTACCGATAAATAACTTCAGTCAGCCATAATATCCCGCGAAACAGCCAGTGCCCGCAATCAGGTAATTATCTTATACTTCAAGTCTGCCTCAAGGCCGTACCTGCCGCGCCTGTCGACCCCTTCGTATAATCCGCCATCCCCTCTTACGGGAGAAACCCCGACCATGGCCCAACCGTCAGACCTCATAAACATCTTTACCTTGCCGGTTTCGATCAACCGGTTCAGGAGTACCGAATCGATTTGTCCGACAATGTTGTCATTGTACATCACCTGCATATTCATACTGGACCTCCCTCGCTGAACAACATATTCCACCCCTTATATGTGAAAATCGGGGCCGCAGGAAGTTTCCCGTGAACAATAAATAATCTTAAAAAGAGCACCCGCGTTTTTACCAAAGCGTGCCCGGCCGCGGTATGAATTATTTTATTGCATAAATCAGCATAAAAAACTATATTATAGCCGGTATTTATTAAAACTTTAACCGGGTGATACCAATGAAAAACAAGAATCTCTTTTATGCAATATTTTTAACAGCAGCAATAATAATCTTCGGCGGATGCGGGTCTAAAAGTACTCCCTCTGCGACGATACAGGAGCTGGACTCGATAGTGGACACATACTGCAGGTACGTCGCTGAAGGCAGATACGCAGAAGCCTATAACAGATGCCTGAACTCACAGTACAAAAAAGATATTTCTCTTAAGGACTTCACATTGGCCCATGAAAAACGCAAAGCAACACCGGGCACTCTTACCGGCAGGACAATGACTTTTAACAGGGAGAGCCGCAACATATTCACAGGCTTAAGGGAGTATCAGCTGACTTATGAATTAAGGTATGGCAGCGTGACCCGTCACGAGCATGTAAAGCTGAACAACGAGGATGGAGTATTTCTAATAGAGGGCACATACACCGCATCCTCCAATAAAACGCTGCGTTTTATTGTCTGGTAGACCTGCCCTGCAGCAACAGGATTATTCAGGCATGGACCGGCAATGACCGGCCCATACCCGATAATAGTTTACTGAATTTTAAGCACCCTGCAACTACTAAAGATTTTCGCCGCAGGCAAAACTCGCGTCATTTATCTTCATAATAGAAAGGTCCTCTTTTTTTATCGCTTCGGCATAAGCCTTCGCGCCCGGGAGCACATTCTTTATGTAGTATTCAGCGCCGAATACCTTTCCCTGGTAGAAAGCGATCTCTTTGTCTTCGGACGGAAGATCCCTTATAGCCTTTTTGTCATCAGCGGCAATCCCCTTTGCCCTGTATAACTGCTGCAGTTTGCCCTCTGCAACGCCCGCCATCCAGAGGTGCAGCCACGCAAGCGAAACATTACCCACAAGCTGAAGGAACGGCTGCGCGTTCGCAATGGGTATCATAAACTTGCCCTCTTTGCCGCAATTGGCAAAGTACATACCCATGCCGGCCATAATGTCTATGTATTCCTTTACATCCTTTGCCATATCAGCAAGGCGCGGATCATCCTTGTATGTATTGTATGTTTTATTCATCTCGCCAAGGTAGTTCATGAAAACCATACCCTTTTTCGCGCCCAGTTTGCGGCCCACAAGGTCAAGTGCCTGTATACCGTTTGTCCCCTCGTAGAGTGAAGCTATCTTCATGTCCCTCATAAACTGATGCATAGGATAATCGTTGCAGAACCCGTAGCCGCCAAAGCACTGAATGCCAAGCTCGGTCACCCTGAATCCCATGTCTGTACCATAAGCCTTGCATACAGGGATCAGGAAGTCCATTATACCTGACCATTTGTCCACCTCTTCTCCGGTTGAGGCATGTGACTTGTCCAGACAGAGCGCGCACAGATAAACAAGCGCCCTTATCCCTTCTGCATGGGTCTTCATCCACAGGAGCATCCTGCGCACGTCCGGGTGCTGTATGATCGGCACATTTACCGCATCGGGATTCATCATGTCCTTGATGTTCTTGCCCTGTACACGTTCCTTGGCATAAGCAAGGGCGTGCAGGTACGATACCGAAGATGTACTTGATCCCTGAAGCCCCATGCCAAGACGCGCCTCGTTCATCATCTGAAACATTATCTTCATTCCCTGGCGCTCTTCACCAAGAAGCTCGCCAATGCACTCGCCGTTATCGCCGAAGCTCATGGAACATGTTGCGCTCCCCTTAAGCCCCATCTTGTGCTCAATGCCAGTACAGTGAACGTCATTGAATTCCCCCGGACTTCCGTCTTCATTAACCCTGAATTTAGGAACCAGGAATATTGATATACCCTTTGTACCTGCCGGGTCACCTTCGATCCTCGCAAGAACCGGGTGCACCATGTTCTCATAAAGGTCATTCTCGCCCGAAGTTATAAATATTTTGTTACCGTAGATTTTAAATGTGCCGTCAGGCTGTCTTACAGCCTTTGTCTTAAGCGCGCCCACGTCGGAACCTGCATCAGCCTCGGTAAGACACATGGTTCCGCCCCATTCTTGAGCGTACATTTTTTTCATGTAGAGCTTCTTCTGCCTCTCAGTGCCGAATACGTCAATAAGGTGGCCCGCACCTGTAGTGGCTTCGGGGTAGAGCATGAACCCCATGTGGAATGAATAGTACTCGTATGACGCCATGCATATTACGTATGGTAATCCCTGTCCGCCCGACTCCGGGCTTATACCCATATGAAAAAGGCCGGCGTCCGTCATTATTTTGTGAAGATTGTGGTACTGCGCGGGGATTGTCACTTTGCCGTTATCGAACTTAGCCCCTCCCTCGCTGTCAACCTGCTGGTAACAGCCGAGCACGTGCTCTTCGCATATCTGCTTTGTAAGATCAAGGGTCATGTCGAACATCTCCCGGTCAAAGTCGGCAAACTGTTCGGTCTTAAAAAGATCCTGGACATTAAGCAGCT
>JAAYBQ010000372.1 GCA_012730035.1 Spirochaetota bacterium | reverse complement strand
TGAGTTGTTCGAGTAGTGCTGTTTGTGTGGCTCGTGCCCTAACGGATAATTGTTAATTGCTAATTGCTAATTGCTAATTGCCAATTGTTTACACATCGCCTATAATCCATTATACATTGTCTTGCGGTCGTGGTCAGAACAGGTATCTTTATCCTTTGAAGTATTTTATTGCTCCCCATCCTGCTGCGACGCCTGCAATATTCGCCACCAGATCAAATACATTGAATACTCTTGACGGCACCCATAACTGAACAGTCTCCGTGATCACTGCGAGGAACAGTACCAGTATAATAAACTTTGTAAGAGATCTGTTTTTGAACAGCGACAGTCCTGTCATTTCGCCAGCCAGGAAGTACATGCATATAAGGAAGTAAGCCACGAAATGCAGCAGATGGTCGAGGCGTATGCTGAATGCTTCCGGACCCAGATGTATCCTGTTTAAAGCCCCCGCAACAGGAACAAAAGCCGCAACAAGCACCGCAACATAACCGGTCCAGAAGACTAGCCGGTATAATTTGAGATATCTGGCCATTTTCATGCAGCAAAGTAAGTAAATAGTTCGCTATCGGGCTCCCTTCGGTCGCAGTCGTGCAGGTCTTGCAAGTCGTGCAGGTCTTACAAGTCTCTTATAATGAGACACTTGACCACGCTAAACACTAAACTCTAAACCCTAAACGCTTAACACTTACTGAGTTAATAATAATACACGCTTAACAACCTTGAACTTTGAACTTTGAACCTCGAACTTCGAACTAACTGCTGCTTGAACCTTGAACCTAAAACCTCGAACGGGTAATTTTTTTACCTTTGTTCTGCGTTATTAAGTCCGATGCCCGATTTTACCCTTCATACCTATAAAAAACTCCTTGAAACTTTTCTTTCAAAAAACTACTCGTTCCAGACTTTTTCACAATACCTGAAGGAAGCAGCTCACAGATCCGTGATCCTGCGTCATGATGTTGATGCAAGAAAAATGAATTCATTGGAGACAGCCCGTCTGGAATATCAGATGGGTATCGCCGGGACATATTATTTTCGGATGGTCCCGGAGAGCTTTGATGAGGATGTCATCAGGAAGACCCATGAGATGGGACATGAGATAGGGTATCATTATGAAGACCTCAGTACTTGTGCTGCCTGCAGGGCGCAGGGCAGAAAGGAATCACAGGATCAGTTAATAGCTGATGCCATTAAGAGTTTTCGGAATAACCTTGAAATCCTTCGCCGGATAGTTCCCGTCAAAACGATATGCATGCATGGCAGTCCGCTGAGCCGATGGGATAACCGCCTCCTGTGGCAGTACCATGATTATCGCGATTTCGGCATATCAGGTGAACCCTATTTCGACCTTGACTTTGATAGTATTCTTTATCTGACAGATACCGGCCGTCGCTGGGACGGCGAATCAGTATCTGTCAGAGATAAGGCCTTGAGTAGACAAAGGGACGAAGAGACTGAGGGACTGATAGACTCAGGGATGGAGGAACACAAAGACGAAAAACAGCGTACAACGGTTTACCGTTTCAGGTCAACATTTGACATAATCAATTCAGCTGAAACCAACTCCCTGCCTGATAAAATCATGCTGACCATCCATCCCCAGCGCTGGACGAATAAGCCGCTTCCATGGCTTTGGGAGTTGATATGGCAGAATGTAAAGAATATCGGAAAGGCTGTTATTGTTGTAGGTGCTAAAGAACGGCGAGCGGCATGCGGCTAGCGGCGCAGGGCACAGGTCTTGCAAGTCTTGCAGGTCTCATACAATGAGGCATTGACTACCCTTAGCATTGACTTACGTGAACGTTAAACCTTAAACGCTTAACCCTGAGCACTTAACGAAGTATCTCAACTTTGAACCTTGAACCCCGAACTTCGAACCTTTTCCTTTTTCCCGCTTTATTTGCAAACAATCTTTATAAAAAGATTTGTTTTTTCCCAACATCGAGTAAATTTGTTACTCAATAACTGAACCTGATGCTCGACAGTCTAGTCACATCCCGGACCCGCATAAAGCTGTTGAAGAAGTTTTTTCTTAACAGCAGTACCAGGGCTCACCTTAGGGGCTTGGAATCGGAGTTCGGGGAGTCATCCAATGCTATACGTGTTGAATTGAACCGCTTTGAAGGTGCCGGATTGTTAAATTCCTATACCGACGGAAACAAAAAGGTTTATCAGGCTAATTGCAGTCATCCCCTTTTCCAGGATATTCACAGCATTATATTAAAGGAGACAGGCATTGACCGTGTGATAGAGAAAGTCATACACCGACTTGGCAATCTCGATTGTGTTTATCTTACCGGCGATTTCGCCCGGGGAAAGGACAGTCCAGTGATAGAGCTGATTCTTGTAGGGGCTGATATCGACCGTGAATATCTTGTCCGTAAAATTGTGCAGGCTGAAGAGATGGTTGGACGGAAGGTTAGTTATATTGTGCTCGAACCTCATGAGGCAAAAGACCACCTGGCGCATTTCCAGCCGGAGGAGCTTTTGCCCCTGTGGAAATGTGACGGAGAGCAGTAGCAGGAGGAGAATGGGAGAGAAGAAGAGAATGGGAGAATGGGGAAAGGGTGGAGGAGAGAGAAGAGGTAAAGAGGGAAAATCGAGGTATTTGAACCTTGAACTTTAAATTTTAAACTTTGAACTTCAGCTAGTTAGCCAGACAGTGCTCTGTGACTGACGGGGCGAAAGCATCTTAAAATCCGGAATAAGTCTTAAAATCGCGTTGTCTTAACGTCCTACGGGTTGTCTTCAGGTAGACCCCAAGACAGAGATCAAAGGGAGCAAGACGGCAAAACCGAAGGACTGCAGGACTGCAAGACAACGAACTATAAAAACCAAAAAACCAGAAAAAATGAAAAACCCCTTAATAGCAATATCTCTGCTTGTGATATTATTGTACGGCTGTACCAGCCAACGTGACCTCGCCTATTTCACCAACCTCCCTGAAACGGGCGGCGAACAGTTTTTTCCGATGGATATTCCCGACTACAAGATACAGCACCGCGATATACTTTATATCACAATCAAAGCCATGACACCCGATGGGATAATTCAGGATTTTTTGGCTGAAGTTGGTGGCCGAACAGGAACATCTTATTACGCTACCAGCGAAGCCGGACAGTACCTTTATGGTTATGATGTCAGTCCCGATGGTGAGATACTTGTACCGGTACTTGGAACAATAAAAGTAGGAGGCAGCACTCTTGAGGAAGTACGAAAAACAGTTCAGGATGTTACCAACAGGCATTTTAACAATGCAACAGTCGAATGCAAGCTGTTAAGCTTTAAATTTACAGTGATAGGGGAGGTACGGGCACCTGGAACTTATATCAACTACAACAATTACCTTACTGCGCTTGAGGCAGTCGGCCGTGCAGGCGGTATCGGTGACTACGGTCGCCGCGATCAGCTCCTG
>JAAYBQ010000371.1 GCA_012730035.1 Spirochaetota bacterium | reverse complement strand
TCTCTTTTCGTGAATAGCGTTCTATCATGAATCTTTCCTTTGATTTTGGTATTTATATTTTTTAAAAGCTGCAGATTATATATCAACCACTTTTTGTAGCATCTTCAAGCCATTTAAGGTTAGCCAGTGCCTCGTCAAAAGATGAACCGCAAAGTTCAAGAGTAGGGGTAAATTCCCTGCATACCCGGGGTCTGCGCGTGTAGATAAGGCAAGTGTTTTCCGGTGACAAGTGAACACATCTTTCACCGGCAGCTTTCCCTCTTCCTGTTCCCGGAATTATGGTTGATATCGATTGAGCAATGCAGCATGCACCGCACATTCGGCAAACTGTTTTTGTAATTTTACCAGAGTCCATGGTCAATATTCTTTAATATTGTTTTTTTTGAAAAGAACAAATTATATAATAAATCATTGTTCGTTTTTTTAATCGCAATCTGTAATCAAATGCTTTATCTGCCGCTTCAACAAAGGCAGGGCGGGGAATTAATACAACTTATATGGCTAAAAAGTATTTTCAGGAATTATTACTGAATAAATGTCGTGAAAAAATTGTATAACGGTATGATTATCTTTCTGTTGGTATAAACCGGAGCTCTCTTAATGTGTATTTATCAATAAGGTTTGAAGTGTAAAATTACTAAGACTGTATAGTCGGTATTAACTATTCAATTATGCAATGTATTGTCATTTTTTATAAAAAGATTTGACAGTAAAGAACCTGACATTCAAATTATGAACACAAATCAATATGCCGTTTAGTTTATAATAATTGTGATTAAAATAAGCAGGCCGGGTGTTAGGCAAAATTATCCGGTTTTATCAAAGTTTACATAACCTGTTCTGTTTATTAGATATAAAAAATAAGGGGGCAATATGCTTAATCCATTAGTAGACTCAAGAGATGTTAAATTCGTTTTATTTGAGCTGCTCGAAGTAGACAAGCTTACAAAATTCAGTGTGTACGCAGATTTCGATCATGACACATTCGAGGCTACACTTGATCTCGCTGAACAGATTTCTGTTGACGTTATCTATCCGACCGCTGAAGACGCAGAAAAAAATCCGGCAAAATGGGATCCGACTTCAAAAGCTGTTACTTTACCACCTACTTATAAAGGAGGATTGGACGCTTATTATGAAGCAGGTTTCGGTAGTATCTACGATAACATGGAAATTAATGGTATGGGTATGCCATATTCTGTGGCAATGGCTTCTTTGGAGTACATAACAGCAGCAAACTATTCGCTTTTTATGTATCCTGGACTTTCTCACGGTGCAATGGAACTTGTCGAGGAGTACGGCACTGAAGAACAGTGGAAACTTTATGGTGAAAAGATTCTAACTGGTGAATGGGGCGGCACAATGTGTCTTACAGAACCTGATGCCGGTTCAGACGTTGGAGCACTTAAAACAAAGGCAGTTAAACAGGCTGACGGTACTTACAAAATCAGCGGCCAGAAAATATTCATTTCAAGCGGTGAAAATAACTACTATTCAAATATGATTCACCCTGTACTTGCAAGGATTGAAGGCGACCCTAAAGGAACAAAAGGTATATCTATCTTTATCGTTCCCAAGTTTCGCGTTAACCCCGATGGTTCAGTTGGAGAATTTAATGATGTAACATGTACAGGCATTGAGCATAAGATGGGTATCCACGGACAGTCCACATCACAGCTTGCGTTTGGTGATAACGGTAAATGTATCGGATACCTTCTTGGTGAAGAGCGCCAGGGTATGAAGATCATGTTCAAGATGATGAACATGGCACGTATGGGTACTGCTCTTATGGGGCAGGCGAACGCATCAGGTGCTTATATGCACGCCGTTACATATGCAAAAAACAGGATACAGGGAGCAGATGTAACACAGATGCTTAATCCTGAAGCTCCTGGCACAACAATCGTTAACCACCCTGACGTTAAAAGAATGCTCCTGTTTATGAAATCCCATCTTGAAGGTCAGAGAGCTCTTATCTCGTTAATGTACAATCAGTTTGACATAATGAGAGGTTCTGACAACGAAGATGATAAAAAAGAAGCAAACTGTATTATGGAAATAATGATTCCAATACTAAAAGCCGGTTGCACAGATAAAGGTGTTGAAATAACATCAACAGCAATGCAGACTTACGGCGGATATGGATACTGCAAAGATTATCCTATAGTTCGCTACATGAGTGATTCTAAAATTCTTGCAATATGGGAAGGAACAAATGGTATCCAGGCCATGGACCTTACAATGAGAAAAATTCTCATGAATAAAGAGCAGAGAAACTATGCTGCTCTCAAGAAAAGAATGGAAGCTACTGTTGCAAAAGCAAAAGGAATCGTTGATGAAAAATATCTTGAACTTTTCACTTCATCAGTAGCAAAACTTGACGAGATTATCGAATTCCTGAAAGGGCTCATGGCTACAGGAAAGTTTTTAAATCTTTTTGCCCAGGCTACTCCGTTACTTAACGCAATGTATATTGTTGTTATGGCATGGGCTCATCTCTGGATGCTGACTGTTGCACAGCCCAAGATGCAGGCTATTGTCGGTGATGCCAAAGGGGCTGACAGGGACAAACTTATTGAAGAGAACGACGAAGCTGCATTCTATACAGGTAAAGTCCTCTCATCACAGTTCTATCTCGGAACAGAACTTCCGCAATTCTTCGGAAAAGCGCAGGCAATTCTGTTCAATGAAGGCGCTGTTATCAAGGCCAACAAAAACGTATTTACGGGTGCACTCGCTGAATAAGTACATGCTTATCCGCAAAAAAAGGGCTGACCTAAAACAAGGTCAGCTCTTTTTTTTACCTTCTATTAGCTGAAAAACACAAAAAGTAGATATAAATTTTTTATTTTAAAGATGCGCCGCAGCCTTTACATGTTAATGCACTCGCAAGGTTATAAGTTCCGCAATACTTGCAAATGACAGGTGCTTCTGCTTTTTCTTTAGCTGCTGTATTATCTATCAGTTGCTTTTGCGTCTCTTCGATTTTTGCCTTTTCAGCTGATTCACGATCTTTTATAACTGCGATTGCACGGTCAAGATTTGATTCTGCATTTTTAAGATCTGTTAGAATCAACCCGGTTAATGCATCAGCTTCTGTGCAGGTATTTACTGCAGTTTTTACTTTTAAGTCAGATTCCATTATAGTACGTTCGCTGTCAGAGATGGCATGGTTAATCATGGTCATTTCATTATAAAGCGCCTTGAGTCCCCTTGCCTCGATCGCCTTTTTACGTATATCTGTTTTGATAGACTTGATGTTTTCCAGGTTTCTGATAAATCCCTTCATAATCTGTACATTGGCTTCAGCCATTTTCGAAATCTTTGCTTTTTCATCGGTTATGGATGATGATTCGTTCATGATCAGTTCTGCTGCATCAATCTGTTCTCTGATCAGTTGTGAAAAGTTCGGGTATTCTATAGAAAGCTGATTTGCTCTTCGAATGTTGATTTCCCATGCCTTCTGTTCGGATTCTATAGTTTTTTTGCAGGATAATGTCGCAACAACCAGAATAATTATAAGTGACAATGATTTTTTCATCTTTGTACAACCCCTTAAATTTTGATTTTTTATAAATGTCTAGACTACAATTTAACAACACCAGCTGTAAAAGAAAATATCCTTTTTTATTTTTTTCATCTTGTGTTTATTTATAATGGTGAATAGTTTTAAATGTAAATTCTGAAAAAGGGGTGAGGAGTATGAGTATTATCCGTGCCATTGATGCTATGATAAAAGAACTTGCAGAGAAAAAAATTAAACCTGAATATGTTATAATGGGTAAAGGTTATTTTTATAAATGGATAATAGAAATAACAAGAGAGGGCAGTCTCACACTTGAACCGGGGAAAAAAAATTATAAATACAGGCATAGAAACATACCGGTTATCGTCTGCGAAAGCGAAATACTTGAGGTTGTGCCAAACGCTAAATTTATGGTCAGCCAGCATTAAACATAAAGAACTTTGATAATAAATACTGATGCATTTTATTCATTAAAATTGTTATTGAAAAAAGCGCGTTCACCTGTATATTTAACATTAATTATTTTACATCCGGTTCCGGAGCATTTTATGACTAATAAACATACCGACTCATCTCAAAGATCAGAAATTACAGTTAAAATACAATTGCAATTAAAAATATTATTCTCTGTACTCTTTGTCTGTTTATTGATTACATCATGCGGTTCGAAACAGCTTGCAAATGATGAGTTGAGAGATGTTTTATCCAGTGCGACAGCACGGATAGTGGTAGTTAATTATTTTAACCAGATTATAAGCGAAGGGAGCGGTTTTCTTATTGATAAAAGAGGATATATCGTAACCAATTATCATGTAATTGCACCAGGTAAAGGTAACGGAATAATTATTTATTTTGAGCCTACGGGGACAAAATTCTGGAGGGCGCAGCTTATTCTTCAGGACATATTGCTTGATTTCGCAATATTAAAGATTAACTGTAACTGCGCTGAACTTAAACCGGTAAAACTTGGAAATTCAGACAACGTAAAGCAGCTTGATGAAATATTTGTTGCCGGTTATCCCATGGGAGGCGCGTTAAAAATCTCTCGTGGTGAAATAACTTCATACAGTCAGCGTATCGGTAAAAGCAATCTGGAATATATTGATACATCAGCCCAGCTTGATCCGGGTAACAGCGGTGGTCCTCTTCTTAATAGTAGTGGAGAGGTAATCGGAATTAACACGATGATTGCCGGACGCACATTCAATCTTGCATTAAAAATTAATTATGTTAAAAGCCATATCGGGACAGTTATCAGGGAAGCAGACAGACGCAGCACCAGATGATGCGTTCAAACAGATATGTTAACTAAATGTTTTTACTTTTCCGGATAATATTGTTAGAGAAAAGTTTTTTTTTGTTGCTATTAATCATTTTTTTAAGCATATTAATTTATAATTAGTATTACATACATATATGATGGGCGTTTAACCCGATTGTTTATGATCTGTGGTGTAATATTTATAAAAAAAAATTACGGAGGATGTTGAATGGATTTTACTTCACTTCTTGTTCAGATTGTCGGTGGTGAGTCGGCGGTAATGTAGCAGGTGCTGCGATGAAAGATAAATCACTTGGTACAATCGGCAATTCTGTTGCCGGTATTCTTGGTGGTGGAATCGGGGGGCAGATTCTTAATGCTCTTGGTGTAGCAGTTGCAACAGGCGGAACAGATCTTAGCAGTCTCGCTGGTAATGCAGGTACAGGTGGCGCTGGTGGTGCAGTACTGCTTATAGTTATTGCGCTTGTAAAAAAATTCCTGAAAAAATAAATTATTATAAAATAATACTTTAATAATAATTTATAATTAAAATTAATATCCCGTATAATCAATGCGGGATATGTTTTTATGTAACTTGAAAAATCCAGAGTATTGAACAATTTAAAATTTAAGGAGGAGATTAGTGGCTGGTAAATTTGAGGTTTATAAAGATAAAGCAGGCAAATACAGATATCGGCTGAAAGCCGGTAACGGTCAGGTTGTACTTACGGGAGAAGCATATAATTCAAAAAATGCCTGTCTTGATGGTGTTGATTCTGTGAAAAAGAATTCTCAGAAAGAAACAGCTTTTGAAGTGTATGAAGACAAAAAAGGAGGGTTTCGTTTCAGATTGAAGGCTGCAAATGGTGAAATTATCGGCCAGGGAGAAGCCTATAATTCCAGAAGCG
>JAAYBQ010000370.1 GCA_012730035.1 Spirochaetota bacterium | reverse complement strand
TTAAAGTGGTCAATGCCACAGGCGGCGGTTCAAGAATCGTCAATACAATTGAGGCCGGCCTTGAGGAGACTGTATCAGTATTTAATAATCGGGTTACACCCGACGAGATACTCTCAGGTATTGAAAATATTCCAGGTGGAATAAATGCAGGCAATCTTAAAAAGGCAATACTCAGGTTGCATCGGATGACACTGAAAATACTGGAGACCGATTCCGGCAGCATGGAATTCACCAATAAAGCGGCAGAAATAAACAGGATACTCGAAAATAATGAACTTAACCTGCTGGTTTCACCCCTTGTAAGAAAAACCAGTTTTTACATTTCGCGCCATGCTCTTGATGTTGACAGAACAGCACGGATGTTATATAATGATGTAGTTTCAGCTGCGGCAAAACTTAAAGTATTTTTTGAATCAACAGGCTGGGTCTGATGCCCGTTGAACAAAAAAATAGTCCCGGGAGATAACATGTTTAAACGAATATTTATTGCCCTGAATATTTTTGCCCTTGTAACAGTCCATGGAATGTCGCAAAAACAGGGAATGATAGACTGGACAAAAGCATTAATCACTGCAAGTGGAACCGACCGGATATCATTAAACGATGAAGGCCAGCCGGTTGATCCTGACTCAGGCAAAATTATATCAATCTCAGAGGCCAGGAACATATCTTACTCAAGGGCTAAAGAGAAAGCGCTAAATGAGGCCGCTCTGCTGATAAGTGAAATTCCCGTAGACTACGAATCAACTATTCTGCAGATTATTGAACGCGACCCTGTGGCACGTGCCCGCATGACAAGGGTTATGCATGAACATTCCAGGTTCAGGGACAGAAGCTCCGGGTATCTGGAAAATTCATGTGAGATTCAGATAAAAACAGGATATCTTCTTACCGCGCTTAATTACGAATTTCCCATGGAGGATTTTCCCCTGAGCGAAATTAAGGCCTCGCCAACTCTCTACACTTCGATTATTGTTGACACAAGGGGACTTGATATCAGGCCTATGCTTCTACCCTCTATCTATAACGAAAACGGACTTGAAATATTCGGTAAAAACTTTATTTCGGGCGATGATGCTGTAAAATACATGCCGGTTTCATACGCCTATTCCGAACGCGAGGCAATGAAGCATAAAAAAGCAGGACAACACCCTTTTTTCTGCGCCGCGCTTAAAAACTTGAATGGATCACCGGTTTTATCCGATGATGATATCAGGAGAATATTCAGTCATAAAAAAAATTCCTCTTATATACAAAAATGCAGAGTAATTTTTATCATAGACAGGTAGGCACATGAATCCCGTATTTAAATTTATCAACAGCCTGATTATTGCAATTAACCATCTAATTGATTCTATGAACATGAGGACCTTGCAGACAATAAAGCGGGGTTTTCTTTTCCTGACATTCATTGTGTGCCTGCTGGGTATATACATTGGCTATACAATGGGGACCAGGTCGGCAAAAATAAAAAGTCCCCCTCTCGCAGAATTCGTGAACGATACCTTCGCCAGCGACATAAGCAGGGAACAGGATACGGGAAGCTTTTCGGGGCTTCTTGAATCCGAGATTGTTAAAGAATCAGAAACCATCAATTCCACGAAGGTGGACTTCTTTGTAAGGGAGCGTCTTAATACCAAAACAGACGGCAATGTAATTGATTCGGGAAAAACAGTTTCAGATCCTTACCTGGGTGAAAAGGTGTACAAGCCTGAATCACCGGTTGATGATGACAGGCGCTTTAACGAGACTGATGATTCCAGAATAAATGTTCTTGAAAGGGATATAAGTTCCGGTGACAGCAGCAATATAATTATTAAGGACAATAAAAATACTGATATGCCCGGAACTGATAAAACTGATGATAAAAAGACTGACATAAGGCTGCTGGAAAAAGACAAAACATACAGACCTGAAACCATACAGAAAGATACGGGGACACCTGCACAGTGAAAAAATACCTGCTGGCATTGCTTATTATCACCTTCTCAACGGGAGTACAATCCAAGGACTTTAACAAGACCGAAGAAATGATCGAAACAATTCTCTCTGAAGAGAGTGGTTCTGCCGTAAAACAACAGACTGAACAGGTGGATCTTCAACAGGCTGATGACACAACAACTTCAACTGAAAACGAAACCGGGACAGAAGAAGATGCAGCCTCCTCACGTAAAAACTCCATGTCAGGAAAAGATGAATCCATTTACAAAACCGCGATCAGGCTGTACGAGACAGGTTATTATGACCATTCCCTGGCGAAGTTTAATGAAATAATAAGCAGCTATAGCGACAGCAAATTTCTTGATAATGCCCACATCTGGGCCGGTCGGATCTACATAAAAAAATACAAATATGATGACGCGATTAAGGAATTCGACAGCGTCCGGGATACCTCGGGCGAATACCCGGCTTCGCTTTTCTACAAGGCCGAAGCATACAGGTATAAAGGGGACAAAATAAGCTCCATAGAATTCTACCAGAAATATGCTTCGGAATACCCCGGGGACCCTCTGGCCGCATATTCTATACTGAACGCAGGTAAACTTTACCTTGGCAACAAACAGGGAACAGAATCACTTGAGGCAGCCATAAGACTGATCAAAAACTATCCCGACAGTGATACGATTGACGATGCCTACTACCTGATTGCAAAAATTTACGAAAAAGACCCTGTCCTC
>JAAYBQ010000369.1 GCA_012730035.1 Spirochaetota bacterium | reverse complement strand
TGAATATGCGACACCTGATGAGATGTATTATTCAGCCTTTAAGTATTCGTTGAAGGAAAAAGCAGCATAAAAAGGGGAATCCACCAAATACTTTTAAAATCGTGTATTGACAAAAGGGCTCAGTTTAGTGTATTATTATCATAGTATTCTTTAAAACAGGAGACGGTGAAAGTGATCGGCGTGCGTGTCATGATCGGGGCTCCTGGAAAAATTGCGGATGAACTCTATGAAAAAAGTCATATTTATTTCAACCTGCATTCTGATTTTCGGATCCCTCACTTTATTGTTTGCCGTTGATGCAAAGGATATTATCCGTAAATCTGAAGATGCAGTGAAAGGTAAAACTGCAATTTCAGAGGTTGAAATTGTTATTAAGACACGAAAATGGACCCGGTCCATGGTGCTTCAGAGCTGGGAGAACAGAATTAAAAAAAAGAGTTTTTCTGAAATTACTGCACCTCAAAAGGACGCGGGCAACAGGTTCCTTCTTATTGGTAAAGAGATGCGTCAGTATATACCCGGACTTAAGAAGGATATAAAAATTTCCCCTTCGATGATGCTCCAGTCCTGGATGGGATCGGACTTTACCAATGACGATATTGTAAAGGAATCGAGCATTACAGAGGATTACACCCATAAGCTTGATGGAATCAGGACTGTTGACGGCCACGAATGCTACCGGATTATACTCGTTCCGGTCAAGGGGGCTGCTGTTGTATGGGGTAAAATAATTTACTACGCGCGTAAAAGTGACTACCTGCCTGTACGCCAGGAATTTTATAATGAGCATGATGTGCTCAAAAAAGTACTTACCTGCAGTGAGTTCAGGTTAATGCACGACAGGGTTATCCCCACTGTCTACAAAATGCAGACAACAGGCAGGGAGGACAGATATACTTTAATGAAAATCAGGAAGATCAGGTTCGACCAAAAGATTCCAGATTCTGTTTTCAGCCTGCAGAATCTGAAGCGTAAATAGCAATGAAGATTGCGGATTCCATAAAACTTGTAACCGGTCTTGCATGGAGGAATGTGTGGAGGAACAAAAGACGTTCATTCCTCACTTTTCTTACAATCATGGCAGGTTGCACCATGATACTTTTTATGAGATCTTTCCAGAACGGGAGCTATGTCCAGATGATCGATGACAGCATAGCCCCTTTTACCGGCCATATTCAGATCCATGAAAAGGGTTTCTGGAAAAACAGTACTCTTGAATACGCGTTTCCGGATAATCCTTCGTTAATTGCTGATATCAGAAAAATCCCCGGTGTTAAAGAGGTCTCTCGCAGAATACATGCAGGTGGCCTGATGATTGCCGGAGACTCGACAGCAGCAGCAGAGGTTGTTGGTATTGAGCCGTCAAGGGAACGTAATATAATTACAATCCGGAATTTTCTGCTTCCAGGTGGACGGTTCATAGAAGATGATGAGAGGGGATCTATAGTTCTTGGCAGCGTTCTGGCAAGAAATCTTGGTGTAAAAACCGGTGATAAAATTGCATTGGTATCACAGGGCTTTGACGGTTCAGTTGCATCGGGGGAGTTCGATGTTGCAGGAATTTTCAGATCGCCCAACGTAGCTTATAACACGAGCCTTGCACTGATCAGCCTGAAACAGGCGGACGAAACATTTTCAATGAACGGTTATATAAGCTCCTGCGTCATTCGACTGTTTGAGACAGAGTACGCGGTTGCGGTTCGTGACAGGATAAAACAGAAGGCCGGCACTGATTTTGAGGTTATGTCATGGGATGAACTTATGCCGGAAATTATGCAGTTTATTGCAATGGACAGGGTGAGCAGTCATATTTTTGTTTTTATTTTGTACATGATTGTGGCATTCGGCATACTTAATACGATTCAGATGGCTGTATACGAAAGAATCCGTGAACTGGGCATAATGCTCTCCATAGGCACAAGCCCCCGCAGGGTAATGTCGATGGTCATGACAGAATCGGTTTTTATTGCACTCGTGGGTATAGCGGCAGGGCTTGTGTCTGGCTGGCTTTTAAGCTGGTATTTTACAATCAATCCATGGGATTATTCGGAATACAGGGATGAACTTGAGATTTACGGAATGACCACATTCGTTTATTACGCAAAAATCAAGGTTAACGATTTTATATCATGCGCATTTACTGTTCTTGGTCTTACTCTGATCTTTACTTTTTTCCCTGCACGAAGGGCTGCAAAGCTCGATCCGGTCAGGGCGATAAAACATCTGTAGGTTTAATCATGGGTCTGTATATAAAACTGGCGTGGAGAAACATCTGGAGGAACAAGCGAAGGTCGATGGTGGTAATCACCTCCATCGGTATGGGTGTCTTTCTTATGATAATAACAATGGCACTGGTAAACGGAATGAATTACCAGATGATAGACAACACCATCAGTACATCCCTGGGACATATCTCAATTCACAGAAAGGGATTTATTGAAAACATAAAGCCTTCTTTCTCATTTACTCCGCCGGCCGGTATACATGAAAGGATTACAGGAGTAGACCGGGTAGCGGGCGCAGCACCGAGGATAAAGATACAGGGGATGATCCGTTCCAGTGAAGCATCACAGGGTGTTGTCGTAACGGGCATAGACCCGGAACGTGAAAAATCAGTATCTAATCTGGAAAGTTACATGTCAGGATCTGAAGGTGAAGGATACCCTGACAATTCAGACGGCGACTGGATCATTATATCCGCGCAGACTGCTGAAAAGCTCGATCTTGTGCCGGGTGACAGGCTGGTCATTATGTTTCAGGACGCTTCTGACCAGATCGTGGCCGAAGCTTTTTATCTTAGAGGTCTCTTTGTTTCACCTGTCGATACATTTGATAAATTTACAGTATTTACCGGGATCCGCAAGCTGCAGTCTGTTGCATCTATGGGTAATGCTATTTCAGAAATAAGCATAAGGACAGAAACAAGAGATGATTCCATAGATGTATGCAGTCTGATAAGCGGTTACGTACACGGCGATGACATTGAAACGTTAACATGGCAGCAGATGGCCCCTTCAATCATGAGCGCAATAAGGCTCTACGATGCCATGATGCTTATTTTTTTCGGCATAATTTTTATAACAGTTATATTTTCAGTGGCCAATACAATGATCATGGCAATCATGGAAAGGTTTCATGAGATTGGAGTGATGAAATGCATAGGCACAAGGCCCCTTTACATCTTTATAATGATAACAGCCGAGTCTGTTAATCTGGGACTGGCGGGTATGGTCTCGGGACTTGCAGCTTCACTCTCCGTAACCGGAATTCTTTTTTATACGGGGATGGACCTTTCAGTTTTCTCCGAGTCTATGAGAATATGGGGCACAGGGAGCATAATCTACCCGCTCGTTATGCTCAAGGATATTATTTCCAGCATGGGCATAGTTCTGCTGACAGCTATAATATCATCATTATACCCTGCTTTAAAGGCTGCGCGGATCAAACCGATGGAGGCGCTTAACTTTATATGAAGAGAAAAAATGGGACTGCCGTAATAGAAGCGAAAGGGATATACAGGACGTACAACACTGACGGTCTTGCAGTACATGCCCTTAACGGACTTGATCTTGTGATAACGTCAGGAGAATTTACAGCAATTGCCGGGCCTTCAGGTTCGGGTAAAACCACAATGCTGAACATAATAGGCGGAATTGACAGGCCCTGCAGCGGAAGTATAACCGTTGCGGGAAAGGATCTTAACGCTATGAACAGCAGGGATCTGGCGGAACTGCGGCTGCATAAAATAGGCTTTATTTTCCAGGCATACAACCTTATACCCGTGCTGACCGCAATAGAGAATGTTGAGTATATACTGCTGCTTCAGGGTGTGGGCAAAACTGAAAGGCGTACAAAGGCTGCTGCAATTCTGCGCGAAGTCGGGCTTGAAAAGGAGATGAATCGCAGGCCGGGCGATATGTCGGGCGGTCAGCAGCAGAGGGTTGCCGTTGCCAGGGCAATGGTTTCTGAACCAGCACTTATACTGGCTGATGAACCTACAGCCAACCTTGACCAGAAGACCGGGTCGGCCCTTCTTGACCTTATGAAAGACCTGAACCGCGCGAGCGGCACAACATTTCTGTTCTCAACTCATGACAGCATGGTAATGAAACGCGCAGACAGGCTGATAAGTCTGCGTGACGGTAAAATTACATCCGGCAGGAGATAGGCAGTGCGATGCCCTGTTATTTTGATTTTTATTATGGTAATGGTTCTCTTCTTTGTAGTATCTAAAACAGAGGCCGCTCAGGATCTGCCCGATTATTCCAATGAAACGGAATATGCCGCGTGGAGTGCCATACTGCGCGGCAGTTACATGAACCTTTTTACATTCAGGCATCTAAATGATTCTGCGTCTTATATTTCAGAATCGGTAAATAATTACATGACCGCTGACCTTAACCGGCTGAGTGTTTCACCCGAAATATCACATGGTGAAAATTTTATATTTCATGCGGACGTGAATTTTAAGCTTATAATCTCAGATTACAACAAAACTGAAGAGTTTGACCTTTACTGGCGAGATTCAGAATATAATGACTTTACCAGGCCATCGATCGAACCTGTTTATAACGATATGTTTTTTATGAGGTCAGAGTTTCAAAATATCTATTGCAAATTTACATCGGGTGCATTTACGGGAACAGCGGGCAGGCAACAGGTTCGTTTTGGCAGCGCCAGGCTCTGGAATCCACTTGATATACTTAATCCATTTTCACCGGTTCACGTTGAGGGGAGCGATGAACAGAGGGGCATTGACGCGTTAAGAATCGACTTCTACCCGGGCGAGTCTACCGAATTTACATGCGTCGCGAACCCTGTGCGCCGGGATGATCAGTTCGAAAAAACCTCTTTTGACAGCAGCAATTATGCCGTACGTCTTAAAACCGGAATCAGTGAATTTGACGCAGCCCTGCTTGCGGCTTATACTGCAAAGAGGAGAAACGCCGGATTCGACCTGCAGTTTGTTATTTTTGACGGGCTTCTTACCGGGGTGGTGCTCTGGTCTGATCAGACCGGGGGTGAAAGCTATTTGCAGTGCGGAGCAGGGTACGAATACAGTTTTGCCAACGGGCTTTACCTGCTTGCCGAATATTTTTATAACAGCCTTCCGGTTAATGATGACATGCAGCTGCAGGCTGCTCTTGCCGGTATGAATACTGCCGGGATTAACCCGGGGAACTACTATATACTTGCCAACAGGATTATTACATTCAATTCACATTATGTTTCAGCGCTTGCGGGATACGATATACATCCACTGCTCAGGTGTGAGCTTTTTTCTATATACGATTTTCAGGGACGGGGCATATTCTGTAATATTTCTTTCAGGTTTAATGCAATGCAGAACCTTGATATTAATGCAGGTTCAATATGTTCATTCGTCAATGATCAGGATCGTGTGTCCGATTTTATTTCGTACGACATGCAGCCCCTGTTATATGCCTCTGCCGAGCTATACTTTTAGCATTAGCAGTTTCATGAATAGCAGGGAAATGCTGACGCGATGCTCACCGAGCAGAAGCTGATGAAGAGAGCGTTCCGGTCAGAACGGGATACTTATAAACCTTCAGGTTCGCAGAGGTAATGAGCAGTGCCCGGGCAGCTTAATGCCCGGGGTGGCCGTTCTTCTGTTTTTGAAAAACAGAAAGGTCCACCGGAAAGCCTGATATAAACAGATTGGACTGTGCCTTTGCGATTACCTTTTCATTTTTTATGATTTCACCAACAGCGTGCAGTACGGTTTTACCCTCACGGTATATCCAGGCCTTAACCTGGACAATCTCACCGGCGTGCGCAGTGCCGAGATAGTCTATTGAAAAGTTAGTCGATAAAAACTGTTTTTCGTAACCCAGAGTGGCACAGGCGTAACCCATTGCATCATCAAGGAGCGCGCTCTGGAATCCGCCGTGAAAGTAACCTGCTGGATTGGTCATTTCGCGGGTTACTGTAATTTCAGTCGCATATATGCCGCGTTCCACGCTGGTAATGGTTCCACCCATCCATTTTGAAAGGCAGGGCAGGGGGAATTCCTTCATGTCTCTGCCGATAAAATATTGCATTAATTTTATTATCCTTTCGGACAGTTCTTCAGAATATGCTTTTTTTCTTTTTTCCACCGCGTCCCCCTTTGAATGGATCAAGTCAATTGAGGGGGTGTAAAAATTCAAGAAATATTCGGTTAAATTATTTATCTCATGGTATATGACGCGGAATAAGAGTTTATACTTTACTGAATATTCTTAATCAGATGAGCCGGGTAAATGTATGCCCGGTTGGAATTAATATAAAGTTTACTTTACCGGAAGGGAATAAAGGAGCCCTTTTGTAACAAATGTAAATATAATCTTGACTAATATAATGAGGGAAGCTATACTTTTACAAGCATCTCTGGAACAGGAAGAATATGAAGGCAATTGCGAAGATAACTTTTTTTACAGCTCTTATGCTCACATTATTGGCATCGGGATGTGACGAATATGTGACCGAGGCTACTGATTATTACAATTTTACAATTATTGGAAATGGCGGACCGTTTCACGGATCGTACAAGCTGGACGAGGAAAGCGTAGTTAATTTTACCAGTGAACCAAGCGGTTCTTTTTATGAAGTCTTCGAGAAGAATCTTGCCTCGCCGGGCGTTATAACTATCACGGCTGATGGAGATGATGCTGCTGTTACATCTTTAAGAATATATATTTATCAGGGATCTGAAGTTGTTGCTTCGTCAAGCAAGTATCAGGTTGACACTGAAGTAATAGGCCTGGAGCTTACACATACATTTAACTCTTCTGAAGATGATTAAAATTAAAGCAGTTGGTGCAATAATTCACTGATACACCACCTTATTTAATAATAAACCAAAGCTCCGGGTGGAAACCCCCGTTTCTGCTGCTCTCTGCTGGTAATTTTACACATCTGGACCGGTTATTCTGCTACACTGATATACTTTTCTATAACGTCTACAACGAATCCTGATTGACTTTCCCCTGTCGATGTAAAATCTTATGTCATATTATCTGCAGTTTTGGACTCACCCTGCCGATATAATTATTATACCGGATTCCGGCTATTACATTTATGGATGCATTTGAATGAGCGTTAAACGATCTCTCCTTTTTATGTATGTATTGATTATTTTTACCGCCCCTTTTTCCGCGGCATACCCTACGGACAGGGATTTTGTCAGATTCGAATCGGCCAAGGAATACTTTCATAAAGGGATAATCTATTTTAACAATATGCAGTACCTTGCGGCTGCGGATTTTTTCAGGAAGGCTGTCGGGGAATACCCGGACTACTACAGCGCCAGGGACTATCTGGCAAGGTCGTATAAACTTTCAGGTTTCAGCGACAGCGCCCTGGCCGAACTGAACCGCGTAATGGACATTGAACCGGACAATCTTGCCACTAAAAACAGGATCGACAGCCTGCTGTATCGCAGGTCGGGAAATAAAAGCGGCGAGGCCGGAGCCTACGTGCTGCAGGCATCATACGATTCGGACAGGATGAAAAGGTTCGGTTTTCCCGATGCTACCGACATGACCGTGGATGACAACAGGAACCTGTACGTTGTATCGTTCTCTACTACAAGGCTGGTAAAGATAGATCCTAATGGTAACGGCAGGGACATACTCAGGCCGGGAATAACCGGATCTTTCTACGGCATAGATTACAGGGACAATATGCTGGCTGTTACCGATTTTAAACAGGACAGAGTGTTTATAATAAATACTTCGGGAAAGATCCTGAGGCAATTTGGCGGCAGTGGTAACGCCGAGGGCCTGTTTCACGGGCCCGAAGGTGTATGTTTTGACAATAACGGCTTTATATATGTTGTGGATTCGGGAAACAGCAGGGTGCAAAAATTTGATCTTAATGGAAAGTTTATTCTAAGCTTCGGCAAACGCGGCGAATACGAAGGGGAGTTCGATCATCCTTCAGATGCGGTATGCCTGAACGATATGCTTTACGTGACCGATGTTACGGCCGGAAAGGTAGCGGTTTACGACCTGTACGGGAATTATGTAAAGGACCTTAAAATAGATGATGTTGTTTCACCAAGGGGCATAACCGCAAAGGGCAACCGGCTTGTTATATCTGACCAGAAAAACGGCATTATAATCTATGACCCTGTTACGGGCGCAAAATCTCTTTTTAACTCGTGGGAGAATGACGGATCATTCCGCAGGGCTGTGAACTGCTTTATTGACCAGGATGGATTTTTTTACGCGCTCGATTCAGTTGTTAATACTATATATATATTTTCACCCGTTGAGAAACTGTACACAAACCTTGAGATTGAGGTTACCAGTGTTGACGTCGCAAGCTTTCCGGTCGTGGCGTTTTACGTAAGCGTTCGCGGACGTGACGGCAGGCCTGTGTACGGCCTTAGTAATGATAACTTCAGGCTTGTTGAGGATAATTCCGTAATAACAACACTTCACGGCGATTACCTTAAAAACAGAAGGTCAGGCGCCTCTGTTGTTTTCGCGGTGGACAGGTCGGAATCCATGAGGAGAACCCATAAGGATCTACCGTGGTTCGCAGACTTTATGCTTAAAAGTATGAGAAAAAACGATTCTATTGAGATACTTAATTATAATGACCAGGTATGGAAGGGCGGTGAATTTGACTGGAGCAGGAGAAGAACACTTGATGCGCTGGGCCGGGATGTTTATGGAAAAGGCAAAAAGACCGGTGCCGCGCTGTTCCAGGCAATTTCGGATGTCTCTTCAAGGCTTGACCGGCGCGCTGTTGTGCTTTTAACTGACGGAACAATAACCGGAGATTCATTTGTGCAGTACACCCCTGATGTTATCATAGACTATGCCAGGGAGCATTATATTCCCCTGTACATAATCTGTACAAAAAAGCCTGACGGGGAACTGACCCGTATCGCGGAATCCACAGGTGGCCGAGTAATACTTCCGGGTGAAGTTGACAGCCTGAGAAGACTCTATTCTGATATAAAGAATTCAAATGAGTACCGCTATATACTGGTTTACAACACCTTTAAACTCCCTTCGTTCAGGGGCTGGTGGGCTGACGTGAAACTTGAGGTTAATTACAAGGGGCAGTCAGGAACCGAGTGGGGAGGATACTTTGTACCATAACAGCGATTCAATGTACAGGCCCAGACTGGCAATGGTCGAGAAACTTCAGCAGAAGGGTATATCTTCGGGTTCAGTCCTTGAGGCAATGCTCAGGGTTCCGCGTCATCTTTTTGTTTCTGACGCGCTCTGTTACAGGGCTTATGACGATACATCTCTGCCCATAGGTTTCGGACAGACGATTTCAACTCCATCGGTGGTCGCGTCAATGGTGCAGTCCCTTAAACTTACCGGTGACGAGAAGGTGCTTGAAATAGGTTCCGGTTCAGGTTACCAGGCTGCTCTTCTGGCCGAGCTATCCTCTTCTGTTACAGCAATGGAGAGAATCCCCGAACTTGCAGAGCGGTCCAGGTCTGTTCTTTCCAGCCTGGGCTATACTGTCAGAGTCATTACGGATGATGATTTTAATGTGATCGATTCGGTATTTGACAGGATAATTGTAGCCGCGGGTGTTGCGATTATGCCATATAACCTGCTGGAAAAACTTGAACCCGGCGGCATACTGGTTATTCCCGTAAATGAGAATGGCCGCGGCCACAGGATAAAACGTTTTGTACGCAAAAAAGATAATGATTATTTTGAAGAGGTCATAGGGATGGCTACCTTCGTTCCATACATAACTTCACGAATGCCTGTATAATCAGTCGGTAAGTATTATTTTTGCCAGCCAGTCCATTGCCTTTATCCTCTGCTTTTCACCACCCGCGTCATTACCGTCATCGGGATATACCTCGATAACCTTTTCGCACTGAAGCCTGTTAAATACACCCAGTACGCATTCGGGCGGGGCTATTGTGTCGTTAAGGCCGGAGACGAACATGGCCGGGCACTTAAGCCTGTCTGCAAAGTTGTTAATGTCAAAGTATGAAAGGTTCTTCTTTATCTGATGTTTGCGGCTCTTCTGAATGTTTATAATGTCGTTTATTTCGCGTGAGGCGTCGCTCTGCGAAATGTTCTGGCTAAGGGGCAAATTGCAGAACAGGGGTGAGTCCATAACTATAGCCCCGACCCTGTTAGAAGTAACCGCAGTAAAGAAACCCGCAGCAGCGCCGAAACCCTTGCCTGAAATACCTACCTTGTTGCAGTCTGCGAAACTTATAAGGCGCAGAAAATCGATAGACCTGTAAACGTCAAGATAGACCGACCGCGCGTAGTATGTGTCCAGATCAATAATGTTCTCAATTATGTAACCGAGCGGCCGTTCCTCTTCAGGCAGCCGGTTTTCGACTATTTCATGGCCGCGTATTATAAGAAAAAGGTGCGCGACATTTTCATTAAGGTGCCTTATGATGCTCTTGTCTATAAACCTGTTGTAGTCATGCAGGTGGACTATGAAGCGCACCTTGCTTTTCTTTTTTGGAGCATAAAGCAGTCCTTTAATGCGCGCTTTAAGAAATCCGTTATACGAAATATCATAAACTTTGAACTTTGCCGTTGTCTTTTTTGTGTTTTCATGCACTTCAGGTTCAATGGGTATCTTGCGTATCTCGGTAACTGATTTATCCCAGAACCTGTCGAAGTCGGGCTCAGCGTCCATGCCTGGAAGATTCATAAAATAATGGTCAAACGATCTGATCGCCATGTTACGCGCCCCCGGATATCCTGTGCAGGTAATAATAATTTGTACTGAAGAGCAGGTATATTGCTGCGATTATAAGGGCGCACAATGCAAGGAATAGCAGCAAGAGTCCTATATGATAAAATGGCTGGCGGATAAGGTATTTAACTATGTACTTTCTGTCATGACCCTCTTTCTTAAGCCTTGATGATATTGAAATAAAAGGGTATATCATTAAAAAAAGAATAAGAAGTGTAAAGAGCAGTCTGATCAGATTATTAAATGAAGGGACATCCCGTATGGCGAATATGGTAAGCGGGAAGACTATAAGGTCCATGATAAGAGTGCTTACTACGGCTGCCGCGATTATAAATCCTGAAATTGAGACAAGGTCCTTTACCCTGCTGCTGAAACTTTTTGAATCGAGTTTATTGTTCACGCTGATCCTCTTTATCTTCGGCCGGTTCTTCAATTCCTTTGTAATCCTCTTCTTTGGCCTTCTCTATGATGCCTTTATCCTCGAGGATTTTCCGGGCAGCTTTCCGCACGCTGTTACTTGGATCATTATTCATTTTATATTTTATAATGTCAATTGTTCTTTCGTCGTCAAAATCCTTTAAAAGCCTCAGCGCCTTCAGCCTTACATTTGTATTGTCACTGCGCAGTGAATCCATAAGGAGCGGAATTGCGTCCTTGTCCCCCATTTCCGCTAATGCTGCGACTGAATGTATATAGAGGTCGTAATATTTTTTCTTCTTGGCAAACTGGTAGGAATTTATCTCGCTGATAACAGCTTTTATGTCAGGGGCTGCGGCTGTAATTTTAAGTTTCGCTATCGATTTAACCGCGTATGAACGCATAAGCATCTCCTGCTCTTCATCCTTGTATATTTCGAGCAGAAAATCCTTCTGTTCAGCCGAACCGTTTTTACCTATGAACAGCAGCAGCTTCTCCCTGGCCATCTTTGAGTTTTTTGAATCTTTTATAGCCTCAACGGCGAAGGGTACAATCTCCGGAGCGCCAAGGTCGCCAAGTGCAGTTATTATCGCATCGGTAAGATTAGAGTCCTTTGTAAGGTCCTGCTTTTTGATCAATTCAATAAGTGCCGGTTTAGCCTCTGCGGTTTTAAGTCTTCCTATGGCAAAACATGCGGCAATCCTTACATCCTCCGCTTCATCATCAAGAGCTTTTATAAGTGCGCCCGACGCACCTTCAGCCTTAAGGTCGCCTATTACGGTTATGGCTGTCTTGCGGATCTCCATGTCCGAATCATTAACGATAATATCTATCAGCAGGGCCGTGAGTTTTTTCTGAATAGCCTTGTCCTGGATATGGCGGATCTGGTTTATCGCGATTTTGCGGTCTTTCTGTATTCCGAATTTAAGCGTGGTCTCAATATGTTCGGCTTTTTTTGTTTCATCCAGCGGTTCCTTTTTTTTTGAGTCCTTTACTGTCTTCTTTTCATCTTTAACTTCAGCGTTTTTTTTATCTTCAGGTTTGACTTTATCTGTTCCCGTACCGGCAGTCTTATCATCTTTTTTAACTTCTGCAGCAGTCTTATTCTTTTCATCCGTAGTGGTGTTCTGCGTATATGCCATGTCTGAAGCAAAAAGTATCAGTATGGCGATAAATATGGCTGAAAGATTTTTCAGGGATTGTATCATTTCGGCTGCTCCGGAAAAGGTATTTTAATCAGGTTTATGATTTTGTACAAAGATGCTGATTTATGTTTCAATTATCGACCTGATCCTGTATCAGGCAATCAGTTTTTTAGGAATAAGGGGCCATGGCAGCGGTTTTAAGGTCTGGAGATTGCCAGGGCATTGTTTTAAGGAAATTACATAAGTTTTGGATGACGGACAGATGACGGACAGATGACGGACAGATGACGGACAGATGACGACTATGTAAAGGGATGAATTCAGAGGATAGCAGATGAAGCTGTTCAGCGGTCTAAAATATCGTTGACATTTCATTTTCATAATGCATAGTTTTATTGATAATTTTAACTTATTCAAGAAATATAGATTTTTTACCCCCGGTAGTCAGAAGAGGTTTTTATGCGGCTTGGTGAAGGTGCAATAAAAGAAGCAAAACGGTTCAGTATAATCTTTACAATAAGAACCGAATTTTTCAGCTATTTTGTGATGATACCGCTTCTCTTTATCTATTTTGTGGTAAACCTTGATATATCCATGTCCAACCTGTTTCTTCTGCTCAGGATCCTTGTTTTTGTCGTTCCCGTATCAATGTTTACAACGCTGGTGTGGGATCAGCTTGAGATTGTTCCTGTTCTCAGGTATTTCAGGTATCATATACAGGGCCAGGATGTGCCCGATGCCGTGTACCGGGCTGCGGTAAAGAGGTTTTTTAATCTTCCTGTTATCCATTCCGCAGGGGCATTATGCAGATGGATAATCGGACTGCTTATGGCATATATCCCCTTTACGCTTATGGCGGAACTGACCAGGGTTCAGAAAATAAATATATGGCTTACCCTGTTGATTGTTCCACCGCTGGGAATGATGCTCTTCTTTTTCCTTACAGAGCGGATACTTCAGAAGTTCCTTAACCTGGGATTCTTTGCTGAAAAAGAGATCAGGGGGCTGGCCATTCATGTCAGCTTTATGTCCAGGCTTGTTGTTACTATCAGTGTGATCCTTGTTCTTCCGGTAATCGCTGTTATAGGGTATTTTTTGCTTGCCCTTGAAAAGGCAGGAGTACAGGGGGGAATAGAACCACTTAAGCTGATACTCATTATTCTGTTCGGAATTATTGCAGCGGGGAGCCTTGTTTACGGGCTGGTTGCATCAATCAAGGATAAGGTTAGTTTAATCACACTCTATTTAAAGCGCATCGGCAGCGGTGATTTTTCTGAAAAAAGAAGCCTTATGGCCATTGTTGACGATCTTGCTAAAATAAACCGTGATGTTTTCTACATGAAAGAGAACATTGCGGACATTATCAGGGATATACGTAACTATTCAACTCAACTTGAAGATTCCACCGATCAGATTTCCAGAATAACAGAATCGTTCTCGTCGGACGCCCAGAACCAGGCAGCCACAATCGAAGAGATTACGGCCACCATAGAAGAGGTTTCGGCGAGCATGGACAATATTTCGGGGAACGCAAGGATGCAGGTTAATGAGCTGGGGCGTCTTATGAAAATGATGGACGGACTTACTGATACCGCGAAAGAGATGAATACAAAAACTTCAGGAGCGGTTAACCTTACCGAGGAGATTTCTGTACAGGCGGGAAGTGGAGAAGAATCACTCTCGCGAATGAAGACCAGTATGGGTAAAATCGTTGACCGTTCAAAACAGATGAGTTCCATAATAAGCATCATTAACGATATCTCTGATAAAATTAACCTGTTAAGCCTTAACGCCGCGATCGAGGCAGCCCGGGCCGGAGACGCGGGCCGTGGTTTTGCCGTTGTTGCCGACGAAATTTCCAAACTCGCAGACACAACCGCTTCAAGCGTTAAAGAGATAGGGTCACTTATAGCTGCAAGTGAAACCGAGATTGAATACGGCCTTGTGATTGTAAAAGATGTTGTCGAGAAAATAAGCAGCATAACAGCCGGCGTCGGCCAGATAAACAGCATGATGGAGGAAATTTCCAGGTTCATGAATATTCACATAGAGTCGAATGAAAGGCTTAACCTTGACATCAACGGCGTGCTGGGCAAGTCCGGTGAAATTGAACTTTCAATAACAGAACAGAAAACCGCCATGGCCGATGTGGTTCAATCGGTAAACAGCATAAACGAACTTACGCAGAGTATAAGCCTGGGCTCGGGTGATATTGCCGGTAACACAAAGAACAGCCTGCAGATGGCAAATACCCTTCGCGCCAAGGTTGAGTCTTTTATAATTGAATAATTCAGGGCGATACCCGCTTCGTCAGGCGGGCTGTTTGCTGTTATTGACCGGCAGCTTTTATTCTTTTGCGCCCCTTGCTCCGAGCGCGTTTATAATATATGATACCGCCCTGTTATAATTCATGTTCAGTCCGGCTGCTTCACCTGTTTCGGCAATTTTAATGTTAATGCTATCTATTTCGGTCTTTCTGCCTGCTTCAATATCCTGCAGCATTGAACATATATTGGCAGCTGTCTTTCCGCAAACAGTACGAGTCTCTTCGATGATTTTATCAGCATCAAAGTTGTGGCCCGCGGATTGCGCAGCCTGAACAGCCTCCTCCAGTATCGATCTCTGCAGGTCAAGGGCATAAGGATTATCCAGTATCTGTCCGTTTCTGATTGACAGTATGGATGCAACGGGATTTATGCCGGCATTTATCAGGGCCTTCAGCCAGACTGCCTTATCGGGGTTATCGGTTACAGACACGGAACATCCCGCAGTTTCGAGCAATTCGCTGATCCTATGCACGGCAGCAGTCGATCTGCCCCCGATATTCACCGTACCCGCTCCTCCGAAAACTATTTCTGACGGGGATCTTTTTGCCGCACCGTAAGTAGTTGTTCCGTAAACAATCTGTTCTGCAGGGAAAAATTCCTTTAATACCTCGTAATTGCCCAGGCCGTTCTGAAGCGATACAATAATGGCATCTTTTTTAATGGCGCCCGCGATGTCTGCTGCTGCCTCACGCGTTGAGTAGCTCTTTACAAAAATAAATACCGCGTCAGCATCTGACAGTATTGATGACTTGCCTGAAATTGCAGGGTGATAAACGGATTCACCATCCGGTGTGATTATTTTTAATCCCGATCTTATGCTCTCTATGGTGCCCGGGGAGATTTCGTAAAGGGCTGTGTCTGTTCCGCTCCTTAAAAAAAACGAGGCAAAGAGTGACCCTAATGAACCCGCACCTGCTATCCCTGTTTTCATAATTCCTCCCCCGGTAAGTTTAATTATACTCCGCTCAATGTCAGTGCGCACGCAGAATGACTCTGTCAGTGTATATAGACGGAACATTTTCATGTGGAATTCAGGCAGTCAAACCTTTATATGATTCAGGTGCAGCATGCCTGAGAATTACTTGACAAAAATGCGCAATAAATTCTATATACAAAAAAATGTTAATCTGCATATTGCCCGTTTTGTCTTATCGCGGGATCAATAATTTGAAATCGACTGATCTTTGAATTTATTTTAATTTGTACTTACTTAAGAGCCGTATTCAGGTATTTAAGTTCCGGAATAACCATATTGCCGGATGACCATTTTATTAACCTTTTAATGAGGCTTTATTGAAAAACGTTTTTTTACATAGTATAATTATCTGTATATTGACAATATATTCTGCCGGTTGCATGGGGGATTTAACTACAGTAACAAGGCCTCTTCTTGGCACTGCTGTTACCATAACCCTTGTTAACGATTCCGGCAACAGTGAAGTTCTCTTAAGTGAAGCATTCGGTGAGATTGAAAAGGTTCAGGCTGAACTGAGTATTTATGATCCCGACTCTGAGTTAAGCAGGCTTAACCGGTCTGCTGCGCATGACAGATTCAGGGCCGGGGATGATCTCTTTAAACTTATTGATCTGTCCATTAATGTTTCGAAGATGACAGAGGGGGCGTTCGACATTACATTCGCGTCGGCTGGCAGACTGTGGGATTTTTCCCCTGATGAATTTAATCCGCCCGGTAAAGCTGCTGTTAAACGTGTGCTGCCCCTGATATCATATAGAAACATTTTTCTTGACAGAAGTTCAGGTACCGTAAAATTTTTAAAAGACGGAACAAAGATAGGCCTTGGCGGTATTGCCAAGGGTTATGCCGTAAGCAGGGCTGTAAGGGCACTTCGCGCGCGGAATGTTAAAGGAGCAATAGTTGCCTGCGCGGGGGATATCCAGGTTATAAAAAACAACAGGGGTAAACCCTGGAAAGCAGGGATAAGGGACCCTCGCGGTGATTCTGTAATAGGAACACTTGAGATGTTTGACGGTGATGCGGTCTCAACAAGCGGCGATTATGAACGGTTCAGGATTGTAAACGGCAGGCGGTATCACCATATAATTGATCCTTCAACGGGTTATCCGGCAGATTCCGGACTTATTTCAGTTTCGGTTTTCAGCGGTGATCCTGTCATGTGCGATGCCTGTTCCACTGCATTCTTTATACTCGGGGCAGACAAAACCAGGCGGCTGCTGAAGGATTTGAAAAGCTTAATGGTGGTGCTAGTAGGTTCAGACATGAAGGTTTATGCTTCTGCAGGTCTTAAGGGCAGAATCGAGTTCAGGAATGACCTAGTTGTGGAGTATTTTTAAGGTTCAAAGATACACAGCTTTCAGGCCGTCAGTAATACTTGTTAACAGTAATACTTGTTAAAAGGAAAAAGTTATGCATAACGATATAGTGCCACAGAGTGAAATACAGGAGGGGTTTATAATAAACCTTCAGGGTGACCTTGCCAAAATTCGCGTTGCTCCAAATGCAGACTGCGATAATTGCGGGGCATGCGACATGAAGCACATGGAGCTGTTAGCTTATAATGCGGTCAATGCAAGGCCGGGGCAGAAAGTCAGGTTCACAATGGCAAGTGACGGCATGATGAAAATAGCATTTATGATATTCGGACTTCCGCTGCTGGCGGTACTGGCAGGTTTATATACGGGGTCTATTGCGGCATCAGTATTAAACCTGAACCTGGCGGTCTTTATGACTGCAGGTGTTATAATTTTTCTTGCAGCGGCAATAGCAATCATATATTTTTATGATAAGAAGTACAAGCTCAACAAGTCTAACTTTCCTCAAATTATAGAAGTAATTAATTAAATGAGGTTTATATGCTTAGAAGAATAAAAGGCGGAGTACATCCGCACGACGAAAAGAAAAGTACCGATGACAAGAAGATTGCTGTTCTTCCTCTCCCGAAAAAACTTTTTGTTCCCGTTCACCAGCACATAGGACAGCCTTCTGTACCTGTGGTAAAGGCAGGTGACGAAGTAAAAAAAGGGCAGCTTATAGCTGAATCTGCAGACGGAAGGGGCACACCGGTACACAGCCCTACATCGGGTAAAGTTACTGAAATAGGTAATTATCCCCATCCCCTGTATGGTAAATCACCATGCGTGGTTATCGAGTCTGACGGACTTGACCAGTGGCAGGAAGGTCTGCTCACAGACAGGAGCTGGGAAGTCCTTTCGGCAGCAGAAATGATCGATATTATTTTCAAAAATGGTATTGTGGGTATGGGTGGGGCTGCTTTCCCTACTCACATCAAGCTTTCGCCGCCGAAGGACAAAAAAATCGATACGCTTATAGTGAACGCGGCTGAATGTGAGCCATACCTTACATCGGACTACAGAACTATGATCGAATATGCTGATGATGTAATAAAAGGTACGCAGATTGTAATGAAAATCCTTGGCGTGCAGAAGGGTTTTATCGGAATTGAGAACAACAAGCCTAAAGCAATCTCTCTTATGAAAGAGAAGTGCAAAGGCAAAAAGATTGAAGTGGTTGAACTCGAAACAAAGTACCCGCAGGGCGCCGAAAAGATGATGATCAAGGCGATCCTTGATAAAGAGGTGCCCTCTGGTAAACTTCCCATGGACGTGGGCTGCGCGGTGCAGAACGTGGGTTCCCTTAAGGCAGTTGCCGATGCGGTCGAAAAAAATATTCCGCTTATTGAAAGGGTTGTTACAGTTACGGGGCGTACTGTTAAAAACCCGGTAAACGTTATGGCAAAAGTGGGCACACCCTTTACCGAACTCTTCGATTTCTGCGGCGGATTCAGGGGCGCCAATGGCAAGATAATAATGGGTGGTCCCATGATGGGTATGGCCCAGGTAAGCCTTGACGCGGTTGTTGTTAAGGCCACCTCAGGTATAGTATCAATTGCTGATAATGAAGTCGATCTGAAAGAGGAACTTGCATGTATAAGGTGCGGCAGGTGTATTGATGTATGCACTATGAGGCTTCTGCCTAATGTTCTAAGCATCCTCAGTGAAAAGGGACAGCATCAGACTGCCCAGACTGATTATAACCTGATGGACTGTGTTGAGTGCGGGTGCTGCTATTACGTCTGTCCCTCAAGAAGAAATATTGTTCATTATATAAGGCAGTCCAAGGCAAAAAATGCCATGCTCAGGAATGCAATAAAAACAGGGAGTAAATGATGGAGACTAAAGAAACAACAGCCAACATCCAGAAACCGGAAAAACTGGTAATAACCTCCTCTCCCCATGTTCACAACACCGAAAGTGTTACAAAGATCATGTGGATAGTAAATCTTACCCTGCTTCCGGCTGCAATATTTTCAGTAATTAATTTCGGATTACCGGCTCTTATTACAATGCTTCTGTGTATAGCAGGATCAGCAGCGTGCGAGGCCGCCATACAGTACTGGCGCAAGGTTAAAGTAACGGTAAGTGACGGCAGTGCTGTCCTTACCGGACTTCTTTTGGCTATGTGCCTGCCGGCAGGAATAGCATGGTACGTACCTGTGATAGCTTCTGTTGCTGCTATCGGAATTGCAAAGCACACAATGGGCGGTCTGGGGCATAACGTGTTCAACCCGGCTCACATAGGAAGGGCCTTTGTAATGGCGAGCTATCCGGTTGCAATGACCACATGGGCTGTATCCAGGATAGGCAACAGCGCTGATTTTGCAGGCGCGATGGGTAAAGTCGCGGACTTTGACGTTGTAACAGGTGCAACCCCTCTGGGTATTCTTAAACAGCAGGGCTATCAGGCACTTGTTGATTCATTTGGCGGTCAGTCTGCAATGTACAAGGCTCTGTTTATTGGTAACACCGGCGGAAGCCTTGGTGAAACCTCGGCAATTCTGCTTATACTGGGCGGACTTGTACTGGTTATTAAAAAGTATATAAAATGGCAGGTCCCGGTTGTAATGATCGGAACTGTAGCACTTTTTACATGGATATTCGGCGGCAAGGTAGATGGTAAGCTTGTTTATTTTACGGGTGACCCGGTACTTCATATACTTTCAGGCGGCCTGATTATTGGAGCCTTCTTTATGGCAACAGATATGGTTACAACACCGCTTACCACTCAGGGGCAGGTTCTATTCGCTTTCGGATGTGGATTGATCACGGTGCTCATCAGACTATACGGCGGTTACCCTGAAGGAGTCTGCTACTCGATCCTTTTAATGAATGCGTTAACCCCGCTTATTGACAGGTATATATTCCCGAAAAAATTCGGTTCCCTCCCGGAACCTGTTACAAGGAGTTAATAATGTCACATACAGATCATAACAATAACAGTATGTTTAAAATAACTCTTAACCTTACAATGGCAGCTTTTCTTGCCGGGATTATTATAGGCGTGGTATTCTTTTTTACTTATGAAAAAGCGGAAGAGCAGAAGAAACTTCAGAAGGAACTTTCCATGAAAGAACTTGTTCCCGATGCCGCCATATTCGTACCCATTGAAGGTAAACATGAATGGTTCAGGGCTGAAAAAGATGATAAAACTTTAGCGTATCTGCTGCTTGCTGAACAGAAGGGATTTGACGGCCACATAAAAATGTTTGTTGCCGTAACTCCTGATAAAAAAGTTATCGGTTACAAGGTCCTTTCACATAAGGAGACTCCCGGACTTGGCGATGTGGCATTCAAGCCGAAATTCGCTTCACAGTTTACCGGCAAAGGTATCGAAAACATGGAGCTGGTAAAGATTCAGGAAGAGGGCAAAATACTGGCAATTACAGGTGCAACTATCACTTCTCGCGCAGTGACTGCTGCTGTTAAGCATGTACTGGTCGAGGTTGATGCTTATCTTACTCAGGGTCCTGCTGCCGGTGACACCGGCGTTCACACTGAAACTAAAAATGAGCATAAATAAGAGGTCAGCATGAATCTATGGAAAGAATTTACTAAAGGTCTTGTCGCGGAAAATCCTATCTTCCGCCTTGCATTGAGTCTGTGTCCGGCGCTTGCTGTTACCTCAAATGTATATAACGCGCTCGGCATGGGAGTAACAGTTTTGTTTGTTATTACCTGTAATAACATAGTAGTATCTGCCTTCAGGAATGTTATACATCCAAAGGTAAGGGTGCCCGTATATATTATGTCGATTGCTACTATAGTTACAGTAGCAATGCTGACACTTGAGGCATACCTTCCGGTACTCTTTAGAGAGCTTGGTATATACCTTCCGCTTGTTGTGGTATTTGCTATAATTCTGGCAAGGGCGGAAGTATTTGCAGCTAAGAACAGTGTCATCCCATCAATGATTGACGGTCTTGGCATGGGAGTAGGTTTTACCATCGGTATGGTAACAATAGGCGCTATCAGGGAGATAATAGGTAACGGATCGTTTTTTGGATACCAGATTCTTGGGAGCTGGTACCATCCACCTCTCATAATAATACTCGCTCCCGGCGGGTTCATCGTAATAGGATTTATCATAGGAGTGATGAACCTTAACGAAAAACGCAAAAAAGATAAATCTGAAAAGGCTGAAATGGCAGCAGGAGGCACAATATGACAGAATATTTTCTGCTTTTTATGAGCGCGGCGATTGTCAATAACTTTGTATTGACCCGCTATCTTGGCCTCTGCATATTTTTCGGAGTTTCCAAAAACTATCATGCTTCGACAAGTATGGGGCTGGCCATAATATCAATTATCACTCTGAGTTCCATGATAACATGGGTTATTGAGCATTTTATATTATTGCCTCTTGGCCTGTATTTTCTAAAAACAATAGTATTTGTCGTGGTAATCGCAGTTTTTGTACAGCTGCTCGAAATGGTTATAAAAAAGTTTATGCCTACGTTATATAACGTCTGGGGAATTTATCTTCTGCTGGTTGCTACAAACTGTGTTATCCTTGGTGTTCCGCTTATCAACTCTGAGGCAAATTTTACTTTTATTAAAAGTACGGTAAATGCTCTTGGTTCAGGAACGGGATTTGCAATCGCTCTGATTCTGTTTGCAAGCCTCAGGGAAAAGCTGCAGTTTTCAGATGTGCCCAAATCCCTTGACGGTCTGCCGATAGCTTTTATCCTGGCAGGTATGCTTGCCCTTGCTTTCCAGGGATTTAGCGGCATGATACCGCTATAATGTAATTAAGGAGAGATTATGTTACTACAAACAGCAATATATGCAGTTCTTGCCATGATCGGCCTGGGTCTTATTTTCGGATTCTTTATTTCATTCGCGAACAGAAAATGGGCTGTCGAGGTTGATCCGAGAATACACGAAGTTGATGAAGTGCTTCCCAAGGGACAGTGCGGCGGATGCGGTTACCCCGGATGTATGGCTTATGCCGAAGCGGTTGTGACTAACCCGGATGTACCACCTAATCTGTGTGCACCCGGCAAAGAGGCTGTGGCGCAAAAAGTTGCCGAAATTACAGGTAAAAAAGCTGTAGCACTTGAAACCAAGATAGCTTTTGTTCGCTGTTCCGGAACTTACGGCAAGGCTATCAGAACAGGTGTCTATAAAGGGGTTAAGGACTGTGTTTCTGCAAATATACTTGTGGGCGGAGATAAGGGGTGTACTTACGGATGTCTTGGCTACGGTACATGTGTTAAAGTATGTATGTTCGATGCCCTCAAGATGAGCCCTGAAGGAATTCCCGTAGTCAATCCAGACAAATGTACGGGCTGCGGAAAATGCGTAACTGTATGCCCAAGAAACATTATAACACTCGTTAAACCTGAAATTATGGTTAAGGTAAACTGTAATTCCCGCGACAAAGGGGCAATAGTAAGGAAGCATTGCCAGGCTGGATGTATAGGCTGCGGAATGTGTGCCAAGTCATGTCCCTATGGCGCTATCGTTATTGATAATTTCCTGGCAATAGTTGACCACAATATATGTTTAGAAAAGTGTTCAGATCCGGTTTGTATGATCAAGTGTCCCACAAAAGTTCTAAGGCCTGCAATATGGGGTACCGTTCCCGGTTTTGAAGTGAAAGAGGAGAAGGTCTGATTTTCAGACCTTCTTTTTTTCATACTTTAACTTTTTGATCCCGTTTAAAATTTTAACCTCTTTAAGATTATATATCAGTTTTAAAATTCTTTCGTTAAATAATTTTTCTGATCACATCCTGCAGGTTTAATCCCGCCACACGGCATAGTAAAATTCTCTATTCCTTCAGTTGCCGAAGGCGAGGGACCGAATTAAATAAACTTATT
>JAAYBQ010000033.1 GCA_012730035.1 Spirochaetota bacterium | reverse complement strand
TTCCGGAGCAGTTTACAAACAATACTACACAGATCCAATGTACACCATGCAGGAACTTGAGGAAATTGTAAAAAACTGGGACGAGTATGCAATAGGCTCGGACGTATACGGCTACAATGTACTGTACAGGGATGTTGATGAACTGGATAAAATTGCCGGAGTATTCGCCTATGGTAAAAGGGCGACAGGTTATTACATGCAGTTTATAACCAATTTTTACAGGGTGCGGGTCGTTGGCGAAAATATTCCTGTCCTTAAGTATTCGGTTTACTGCAAAGACACGAACGACCCTGTGGTTAAAGAGACAGTTGAAAAACTGTTCCAGTACAGACAGCCTCTTTCGGCCATGACAAGCAAATAAATATACAATCCAGGCAGCATACAAGGCAGCTGCCAAAAAGATTATCCCGGAGCCGGTAAGCACCCGGCCCGGAAACCTTGCGTAAAAACCTCAGGATTTTTTTGGACCATTACTGTAAAATATCGAGGGTATATGGAACCTTTTATCCCGTGAGCCTTTCTTCCCTGAAAGCATGAAAGCAGTTATTTCAACATATTCCCCCGCAGATTATATACTGCAGTTCTGCTTACCTGCCTTTACAGCTTCAAGCCTTACCCGCTTCCTCTCCTGGGCTTCGCAACTCCTTCTCTTCTCATCGTCGGTTTCAAATATTACCTGCGGAATAGGTCTTGGCTTCAACTTTTCATCCAGAGATACAAATGTAAGATAGGCTGACCCGGTGTGCCTGACCTGCCCTGTCACGAAATTTTCAGCCTCTACACGTACCCCCACCTCCATGGATGTTCTGCCCACAAAGTTCACGCTTGCAGATACGCGAAGAAGATCCCCAACAAATACCGGGCTGTGAAAATCAACCCTGTCGATTGAGGCAGTAACCGCGTTCCCTCCGGTATGTCTCACTGCAACTATACCTGCCGTGTTATCTATAAGTTTGAGTATAACACCTCCATGCACATTGCCGGCAAGATTGGCATCCTGGTGTGTCATCTGTTGTACGACAGTAATACTGCTGTCCTGAACTCTTTTGTTCTCCATATAATTCCTCCGCCTGTTTTAAAAAAATATTACATTTTACCGTTTACAGCCTTTCCTGACATAGTTCCGCTTTAAATAATTAACATTTTAATAACGCATAAAATGCAGAATTAATCAGATATTTTTTTCCAGTAACGAGCACCAAACTATTTTTTAGTGTTAAATAGCAATTTAATTCCCTGGCTGTTTTATAACAAAGCATTTCACATACACCAGTGGACTAACAAGAGCTCTTTCGAAAGTCGCCTTTCTTCGCGGAAAAAACATTCACGCCGGCCCCGGGCATAGAGCCTATTATTTCGTAATATATTTAATGAATCAACAATGATATTTTTACACTTAAACATATAAGTAATTATATCATTTGTGTAAAAGAATTTAATTAAATGTTAAAATGTTTTCAATTAAAATCTGCTTTTTTAGAGGGAGCCATAAGAATATAAGCAGAACAGGAAACAGACATAGAGACACTCTACCTTTACTGAATACTTAAATTATACCGTGCCTGCCGCTGCCACCCATTAAGTATTCTTTTTATCAGCGGATTAAAATATTCCGGAAATTAGTAGTTTCAATTCATATTTTTTAAAACGCTTGACTGCTTATTTTACAGGACATAATATAATCTGCATGAACTTCATCTCTCTTCAATCGGGAAGTAACGGCAACTGCATATACGTCGAATCCGGCAGCATAAAACTTCTATTCGATGCCGGCATAAGCGGCAAACAGGCATCTGAGCGCCTTTCACAGTCAGGCCGCGACATCACAAAAGTTGATGCGCTGATTATTTCGCATGACCATTCAGACCATGTAAAATGCGCGGGTATTTACCAGCGCAAGTTCGGCGCGCTGCTGTGCATTACAGAAAAGACCCTTCGTGCTGCCAGGTCTTCTCATGACCTTGGAAAGATTGACTGTGTGGAACATTTTAAATCCGGGGGAACAATGCAGTTCGGCCACGTAAAGGTCGAGACCATAGCTACACCCCATGACGGCGCTGACGGCGTTTCCTTTATCGTTGATGATGGCTGTTCGAGGCTGGGGATCTTTACCGACCTGGGACATGTTTACAGTGACCTGAAAAACGCAGTTCAATCGGTAGATGCAGCACTCATTGAAAGCAACTACGACCCTGTCATGCTGCAACGAGGCCCGTACCCCCCGTTTCTCAAGAAAAGAATAACAGGCCCGGGCGGACACATCTCTAACATTGAATCAGCAGAACTTATCGCTCAATACGGCAGCAGGCTGCGCTGGGTTTGCATTGGACACCTGTCCGCCGAGAACAACACTCCTGAACTTGCGCTTAACGCACACGCTAAAATCAATCCTTCCATGATATGTCATCTTGCGGACAGATATAGTGCGGGCGACGTGCTGACTCTATAATCCCGGTTAGAAAAATTCATTCTTGCCGATAAAATCTATTTATAATATTTTCTTTCCGCTTCACAAACTACTGTTCATTTTCCGTTTATGACTATCAGCCAGTTATGCATCCACTGTGAAGGGATGCTGATCTTTACATGCAATGGCTTTTTTGTTAAAACGGCACATTATCCGCATTCAGGTTTTTTTGGTGAGTGTTGTGCAGCAACAGCAGGCCCGTGGCAATGAACCGGTTTATTCTTTAATTACAGAGATGGTTTCAGCAGTTCCGGAATTTAAGGTTGCCCAGATGTAATCTTAACCACTCATTAACATCTTCCCGGCTCCTTGAAACAAAGGTGTGCCACCCTGTCCTGTCGTCATCGGTATAGGCTTGAGCCATTCTCGCCAAACCGTATGAAATATCAGAAGGCATAATTGCAGCAGCATAAAGAGTAGAATTATAATTTGCAGCAACATCGCTGGAGATTCTGCTGATTGTAAGAATTTCATTTTCCGATGCGTGCATATCTGTTACACCGGAATAATCTACAACAATATACTTTAATTTTTTAACCCTCTCCAGATCTGAAAATCTATCTTTATACGACTCAACAATTTCATCGCCAGTGACTGCACCATTCCACTTTATTACAAGGCCGCATTCCTTTTCAATGTATTCAATGGTATATGACACTGGCAGATCCTTTCACCCTTTTTGATCCGGTCTATCTCTTTGTATAATTTTAAAATTTACCGGTCTTTGAGCCACTTTCTTTTAACTTATATTATTTTACCGGAAAACAAAATTTTTTATCAAACCCATTGCTCCATAAGAACGCCCTTGTGAATAGTGAATTGAGTTCTGGCACGTGAAGGGATTATTTTTAAGCTGAAAAAATTTTTATTGATACCACACTGTTTTTGCCATAAACTATATACAGAGGTGCATTTTATGAAAATCAGAAATTTTACAGCTCTACCGGCCCTTACACTCATTATTTCAGCCTTACTGATGCCTCTACTCCCCGTAAAAAATAATGCAGATGAGATTTACACTCTCACCCCTGAATATCTTGCATCAACTGCCTGGAAGACAGCCCCGGACGATGCAGATGGAACCATGGAAATCACTTTTACCCCTGATGGTCATTTCAAATTCATAATAGATTTAATACAGTCCTATATTGACGCAAGCGGCACTTATTCAATAAAAGATGGCAAACTATCTCTTATGATTGAAGACTCAAATATGGGCAGGGCAAACATCGGTTCATCCCTGGATGGCGGCATCATCTTAACTGATAAAAATTCACCCAAATACAGCAGGTATCTCTACTTCAAAGAAATCAGGCTGAAGGAATTCTACCTGAATGTCAAAGAACTGGTGCTATGGGATACATCTTCAGTGGTGAAAGAGGGTAAATCCGTCTCTATCAAGGGCATCGAGGCTGTAACAATGGGAATTAAAGAGGCTGTTGTTACAAATCCCCTTAAAATGCGTGAGACACCTGACCGGAATGGAAAAGAAATAAACATAACCAATACAGATTCGGATAGCGAAGAGCCCCCTGTTGTAGTGAAGGCTCTTCCGAAAGGTCATAAACTACTGGTCCTTGCGAGAACAAAAGAAAAAAGCATAGTGGGCAAATGGAACAATTACTGGTACTACGTGGAGTTCGAATTGTATGAAACGCGGAGGGCGTGGGTCTACGGAGAATTTTTAAAATTCAAATAGCAGCCAGTTAACAGGCGCCTGGCAACCGGATTCTGCTGAACTATAAAGCCCCTGTCCGGGGCTTTATTTGTTATGCGGAAGGGGCAGGAATCGAACCTGCCGCCACAGTAAACTGCAGCCTACGGTTTTGAAGACCGCGGAAGCCACCAGACCCCATCCTCTTCCATGATCCAGATTCCATCATTCCAGACGAATGCGAGGAATCCTTATTTCATTATAAATTATTGTTCAGCATGTATTTATACTGAAATAAAGATTTCTCAGTCGCAAACTTTGTGATTCACAATTAACCAGTTCTGCTGCTTCTTCAAAATGACAGTTTGTTAATTCTTTTTCAGGGTCGCGACCCTGGGAAATCCTGCGTAATCATTTAAAATTGAAACCGAATACCCGTGAGCAGCGCCATGCTCTTCTACAAAAGCACGCTGATCGCTTCCAATCTCAAGGAGCAGCACACCATCGTCCGCCAGGTGTACACCCGCACCCTCAATAATCCTTGCAATTACCCCTCTGCCGCCATCTTCACAGTAGAGCGCATTTGCAGGCTCGTATTCAAGTTCTTTCTGCAGTGTACCCTTTAGCTCTATATCTACATATGGGGGATTGGACACAATAAGGTCAAAAACTTTTCCTTTTACCGGAGAAAAAAGATCTCCGTGAAGAAACGTAATTTTTTCATGACCTAAAATCTTCTCTGAATTCTCTTTTGCGATCTCAAGGGCCAAGCCTGATATGTCCGCCGCAGTCAGGGCAAGATCAGGCCTGGACTTTTTAAGTGCAACGGCAATGGCCCCTGATCCTGCACAAAGATCCAGAACAGCTCCATGCATGGGGGCCCAGTATATGGCCATGTCTACAAGGAGTTCTGTTTCAGGCCTGGGTATAAGCACGTCCTTTGTCACAATAAATTCTATTGCGTAAAATTCCTTTACACCGGTAATATAAGCTACCGGCTCAAATTCAAGCCTTCGGCAGATAAGTTTTTCAAGATCAGTTATTTCTTTTCCCGAGAGTTCGCGGTTGGAGTCGGTTATTAACCTGTACCTTTCGATACCGAGGGTACGTGCGGTTATTACCTCGGCATCGAGCCTTGATGAGGTAATCCCTTTTTTCTCAAGCCGGGAGGATGCGTCTGCCAGAAATTCAATAAGCTTCATGTTTATTTCACTGTTTTAAGCAGGGACTCGATTTCGGCCTTTTTTAATGCATCTACAAGATCCTCCATCTCGCCTTCAAGTACTTTCTCGAGCGAGTAGAGCGTAAGGCCTATTCGATGATCTGTCACCCTGTTCTGCGGAAAGTTATAAGTCCTGATCCTTTCGCTCCTGTCCCCGGAACCTACCTGTGACTTGCGAAGTTCAGATTCCTTTGCCATACGTTCACTGTTTGTCTTTTCGAGCAGCCTGGCTTTGAGTACGCGCAGCGCCTTGGCTTTGTTCTTTATCTGCGACTTTTCATCCTGGCAGGTAACAACCATGCCTGTGGGTATGTGGGTAATCCTGACCGCTGAATCTGTAGTATTGACAGACTGGCCGCCGTGTCCTGACGACCTGTACACATCGGTCCTGATGTCGTTGGGATCGATCTCCATCTCGTCCTCCTCGGCCTCGGGCATTACCGCCACTGTTACAGCCGATGTGTGTATACGGCCCTGTGATTCAGTTGCCGGAACCCTCTGCACCCTGTGTACGCCCGATTCATACTTCATCGTGTCATAGGCCTCGGGGTTACGCAGTGAAAAAATCACCTCTTTGTAGCCTCCAAGTTCATTAGTGCTGGCATCTATTAATTCAACTTTCCAGCCCCTGACCTCTGCATACCGGGTGTACATCCTGAACAGGTCAGCTGAAAAAAGAGCTGCCTCGTCTCCGCCCGTACCCGCGCGTATTTCAATAAGTATATCTTTGCCCGAGTCCGGATCCTTTGGAAGCAGCATCACAAGAAGTTTTTCTTTCATCTCATCGATTTTCTGTTCAAGTTCTTCAATCTCGGACTGTAGCATCTGGCGCATCTCGGGGTCTTTTTCGGTCTCTATGAGTTCTTTACTGTCAGCAAGGTCCTTCTTCATTTTCAGGTAATCGTTGAACCTTGTTATTACGGGGGAAAGTTGTGAATGCTCCCTGTTCAGGTCCCTGAACATTTTCTGGTCTGAAACGGTTTCAGGTTTGCTGAGCTCGGACTCGATCTCTTCATATCTTTTTTTTAATTCCTGCAGCCTGGCATCCATAAAGTCCTCAGGGTAAAAAAATAAGCGGTATAACCGCTTTTTTCAACTCAGTGTTTTTATGCGAAATTGCGTTCCGCCCTTACACGCTCTCCATTCATTGCAACAAATTACATCACATTTTGCGCTCCCGGGAGGACTCGAACCACCGACACACGGTTTAGGAAACCGCTGCTCTATCCACCTGAGCTACGGGAGCGGATAGATTATTATGAGAACATGTGTTTTCGCTTTGAGGCTATAACCCGCTGAAAGTCACGGATATTTTTAACAACAACCCTGTCCTCGTATAAATCAATTTTGCCAACACGGGTTAAATGTGTCAATTCTTTTTGCGCGTCAGCTTCTGCCATTCCTGCCCAGCTTGCTATCTGCTGAGAGTTGGAGTTAAGGCTTATCTCACTTTCAAAGTCGTACTGCGGATTCTGCTCTGCCAGCATAATCAGAACGTCCATCACTTTAAGCGACGGCTCCTCGAGCAGAAGTATCATGAGTCGCCTTTTAGCATCGTATATTCTTTTAGAAAATATAAGCAGAAGTTTATAAGCAAGTTGGGGATTCCCCTGTAAAAGCGCGTCAAAATTGTCCCTGTGGAACTTCAGCACCCTGACATGCTCCATTGCAATAGCCGTAGCCGACCTTGGCTGCTCCTCAAGAATTGCCATCTCTCCGAAAACGTCTCCCGGCATAAGAACATCTATTGTCTTTTCCCGGTCATTGATTATGCGGGCAATCCTTACCCGGCCCTTCTGTATAAAATAAAATTCATAACCGGGTTCATACTCGCAGAATATTATCTGGTTAGGGGAATATTCCGCGCCAAATCTTCCGAAAAATTTTTCATCAAGTTCGAGCATAGTTTACCTGTTCTTCTGCAGTGCCTGTATGCGGTCCATGGCCTTGGAATTTATAGAATCCCTTGGCCTCATGTTCATTACCTTGTTGTAATACGCCAGTGCCTTTTCACCCTGCCCTGCCATTTCAAAAATCCGGCCTATGTAAAACATCGCCCCTTTAAGTTTATCCGTATCGGAATAACTTCTTGTTATCTCGGCAAAATAATTCATGGCTCCTTTAAGGTCCTTCAATTCAAAGGAACATACACCCGCATTATAATATGAATCGATAAAGAGTCTTTTTTCATTAGGTTTTGACGGTGATGCCCTGGTTATAACCTCGCGGAATATTTCAAGAGCGGCACCGTAATTGTTCATCTCAAGGCTTGCTTCGGCCCTGTTGTAAACATCCTGCAGAGAGGAGCCTTTCGGCTTAGCCGGCTCATCAAGGCTGAAATCACCCAGATCGTCATCACTATCTGAAAGAAAATCATCTATCTCGCTGGAGAATTCTGAAGATGAACCTGTCTCGCCTGCTGAAAATCCCGATGAGGATGACCCTTTCTGACCGGATGCAGGGGGTGGTGAATCATCAAAGCTGAAACCGCCGTCACTGTCATCCATTGAAAAACTGTCGAAGCTGTCGGGGGCGGATTTTTTCTGCCCGGGTACAGGCATTGAATCGGCAGCCGTACCGCCTGAATTTATTGTCCTGATCCTGTCCATGGCCAGTTTCGCATAGTCCGTGTCAGGATAGTATTCCATGTATTTTTTAAAGGCGTATATCGCCTTGGTAAAATCCCCGATCTTAAAATAGTGCTCACCTATGCGGAAAAGTTCAAGCTGCGGATTCACATTGTCGGAATCACCGAGTACTGTTCTAACGGTACGGTTAAGCCGCCTTAGCTGATTGCTGAAAACCCTCAGCATCTTGCGCACCACATTCACGTTTTTAAGAATCATCTTTTCAAAATCGCTTAAAGAAAGAGCGAGCACCACGGTTTCACCTATGGTCTGTGCCGTCTCTTCCCGCGGGTATTTACCTAACGCGGATTTTACACCGAAGAACTCACCCTGCCGGACTTCCTCTTTTAATTCTTCACCGGTATCAATTTTTGTGTATGTAAGAATAACTCTGCCGGATTTAAGAATATAGATGTATTCACTTTTATCGTTTTCGAAATAAATAATAGATCCGGGTTTGTACGCCCGGGTCATTATTCCACCCTGTAAACTGCCGCCCATTATATTTCCTTCCGAGTATTAATAGTGAACAGGTAAAAATGGATATTCCTTTTTAAAGCCGACCGCCCTGTTTATCCTTTTAAGAAGTCCCAGCAGATCGCCTATAATAACTTTTTCCACGCCGGCTACAACCACCTCCTGGTATTTTACACCAAGGGATGAAAACAGCCCCGCAAATTCTGCATCGCCGTAGGCCGGCAGTCCGCCTATCACAACAAGACTTATATCGCGCAGGTCTGATGCCACAACAGAGTTTACGTAAGATCCGCCCCTGTCGCGTACGACCAGAAGATCCGCCGTATAACCCGGCTTTATCTCGCCTGAATTCCTGAGCCTGAATGCCTTTGCAGGATTAACGGTTACCATCCTGTATATTGTTTCGTCAGGAAGCTCCTCTGCATAAAGCTTTTTATACAACTTCTTGTCGAACATCATTTCATAAAGCAGGTTAAGCCCCCCTGACATTGACGAGTCGGTGCCAATACAAACATTGACTTTTTTGTCCAGAAGCATCTTTATGTTTGTTGTCTTATTATACATGAACATGTTCGAATCGCCGCACCAGACTACCGATGCGCCCTTCTTTTTGATCAGGTCAATATCGCTTTCTGAAAACGCAAGCCCGTGTATCAGCACAGAATGATCACCAAGTCCCCCCTTTTTATCGAGGACAACAACATCCTGCACGGTCTCTTTGTCAAAACCCTCGGAGCAGTGGGTTATAAACGGCATGTCGTTTTCAAGGGCCTTTTTGTACTCCACATCAATTCCGTCACCCCATGCGAGGTAGAATGATGCGACTGAGTGTGCAAGAGCATAATTCCGGATAGCCTTCAACGGAAGAAGATCATAAAAGGGTTCCGCAACAAAGTGAGGCATGTGGTCAGATACGGTAGTAACGCCTGAAACAAGATTCCTGTATGCACCCAGCAGATAAAGGTCACGGTTTTCGATCTGGCACCTCTCCTGGTAAACCGGAGCACTTTTAAGGTCATTGTCCCACGGGAGCCAGTTTTCATAGGGCCCGTTCCCGACCTTGGGATAGTAGTTTCCAAGCAGGTGGTCATGAGAATTTATAAGGCCGGTTGAAATAACACCTGAAGCATTAATTTTTACAGGAGTGTTTATATCCTTTTCGCTGACTGAGGATATCTTATCACCTTCAATCAGAATATTTACAGATTCCGAAGTTTTATCCGGATTCAGGATAGCCGCACCTGAAATCACCCATTTTTTCATTTTAATACCCTGTTTTTTTTAAATTTAGAACATAAAAAATTTCAAGTCAAGCAAAATAAGCATGCACGCTGTCAGCTTCTTGAAGGAAGGTATTCCAGGGGATTCTCCGGCTTACCCGCCTTTCCTATCTGAAAATGGAGCAGGCTGTCATTGCTGATACGGCCCAGCACAGATCCCTTTTTTACAGACTGCCCCTCCCGCACATTTACTTTATCAATATTCGAGTAGACTGTAATATATCTGCTTTTATGCATAACTACAATATACTTACCATAGCCTCTCATGTATCCGATTTTTTTTACCACACCCTTCTCTGATGCCAGAACTTCTGCATTGGGAGCACTATTAATTATTATGCCGATGGATTTTACCCCATCTTCTCCATCCTTTCTGCAGGTTTTCACTTTTTTCAGCGGCCACTGAAAATCCGGGGCGTTTTTGCCTTTGGCGGCTGCCGGTCTATCAGAAGTTTTTGTTTTTTTCTTTGCGGAATGCACCGGGATCTTCAGTTTCATCCCGGGAATAATTTTTGTGGTGCTGCACCTGTTTATTTCGAGGATCGAATCAGGGGCAATACCAAATTTTCGCGCAATTGCATAAATGGTATCACCCTTTTTAACGATATATGTTTTCGTCGATGTTATGTCTCTATCGGATTCTGCCCTGCGTGTGTCATACTTTCCGTATGCTGCGATATCCTTCGCCTTCCCTTTGCCGGATACGCTGCTTCCAGTACGCGCTTCCGTGCGCGTAGTCATTGTTGCAATGATCAAGAGAACAGCGAAGCATGCATAAATTATGGAGCTCCGCTTTTTCATTATTCAACCGCCCTGAACGGGCATAATAACCCTTTATCATATTATCGAATGAGGAGTCTTTATAGTTTAGCATAATTTTTGAAAATAGTTCGACAATGAAAAATAAAAGCGCAAGTGATCATAGTTTCTATAAAAAACTCCCGTCACCACTGTTAAATAGTGCTTAAGCTGTAAACATGCTCAATACTGCCTTACCAGAAATCTTAAAAAAGAGTCTTTGTGCGGATCTGACGAAAGATCGATCCTGCCCCTGTCGTCAAGATCCATCTCGTAAAGTGCCCCTGTCCTGCGGTTGAATATCCACTTTTTGTCGCGCAGCACAAGCCCCCTGCTTTCGCCATCTCTCCACGAACTGAGAAAAAGCCTGAGAATGTAACTGCTTGCGAACATGGAAGCGCCATCTACGGACGCAGATGGTTCCAGTCCGGTCATGTCAGCCAGCGAGGGGTAAACGTCAAGAATTGACCCTCTGAATTGTGACATGTTTTTTTCAAACGAGCGGTGCAGCATTATAAAGGGCACGCTGATCTCGGTGTTATAGAGGGAAAATCCATGTTTGCTGTAGCCA
>JAAYBQ010000368.1 GCA_012730035.1 Spirochaetota bacterium | reverse complement strand
TGAGTTTATCAACCAGTTTTGCTGCTGCTTCTGCAGGTGCTCCCTGGATAATCTCGGCCATTGAATCTGATACTGGCACGAACATTTTGATAAACGCTGTTCTTGATGAAGCAGATACACCGAGGTCTGCAGCTGATTTATTATCAAGCTGTTTTTTCTTGGCTTTCATAATACCCGGAAGAGTGGGATACCTTGGCTCGTTGATACCGGACTGGATTGAAAGCATTGCCGGACCAGCAAGTTCAAGTACTTCATTAAGTCCGCCTTCAAGCTCCCTGTTGAGAGTGAAAGCTTTTCCGTCTGCTGTGTCGATTTTAACAACGTTTGTGCAGCTCGGAATGTTAAGCATATCAGCAATCATTACACCTGTTGTAGCAGCCTGCAGGTCTTCACTCTGAACACCTGTCATTACAAGGTCAACTCCCCCGATGTTTTCAATTGCTTTTGCAAGTGCGCTTGCGATAACAAAGCCGTCGCCATCAAATACTGCTGCGTCATTGATGTGGATTCCCCAGTCAGCTCCCATTGCGAAAGCCTGCCTGATATCCTTTGCTGCTCTTTCAGGACCGGCTGATACGATAATAACTTCACCGCCGAGCTTCTCTTTTAACTGGAGCGCAGCTTCAACAGCATAGTTATCGAAATCGTTGATTTTAAAAGCGATCTGGGATTCATCAACTTTTTTGTCATCAACGATCTTAAACTTAGATTCCATATCAGGAACCTGTTTCAGACAGACAACTATCTTCATTACGATACTCCCTTAAATGTTTTTTTATTTTGCCGATAAAGTTATACCGGTAATAAACCCTTTTTCCATGTAAAAAAGCGTCTGCTCCGCCGGCGGGCGGAAGACATTGCAAGATTCATGTGACAAAACAATTTACAACCGGCATAAAGAATTCAGTTTCCATTTTTTACCATAAGTAAAATTAATGTCAATATAAATCTGAATTTAATACTAAAATATACAGATACTATAATTGTGTTTACTTAAGGGCCGGAGCCACATAAAAAAAGTTACAGCTACATACTACCGTCAAGGAACATGCTATCTCCGGACGAAAAAACCGTTCCGCCATATATCCTGTATTTATATTCAGTTATTTTTGATAATCCATCATAAATGGCTTTATAATCAACATCCCTGACGTCAAAATTTTCCTCGCCGGCTGTATTACTCCATGTCATGGAACGCCCGATCCTGGCAGTCCCTTTGTCGGGATCATTCGCATACAGGCTTATTGTTATACCGGTTCTGATATTCTTTTCATCAATTACCGTATCATGACTTATAATTATACAGGGCCTGGTCTTTTTTATCTCTTCGACCTGTGTGTACAGCCCTGAATCAAGATACCCTCTGTAACCGGTTGAAAGTACGGCTGTAAACGAACCACTCCCCGTAGCATTCGCGTCTTTCAGGGCCCTGTAATATTTTATGGATTCAGCTTCATCCAGCCTGGCTTTTTCAAAATAGGTTATATCTACAATAATTCCATAACGTTTTTCGATGCTCTCCCTGAATCTCTGCACGTCCATTTCTTTTACTCCGTTTACGACGGCCTGTCCGATATTCTCTTCGATCTTTTTCCAGGTATTGATTGATGCGGGAACCATGAACGTGCTTTCAACC
>JAAYBQ010000007.1 GCA_012730035.1 Spirochaetota bacterium | reverse complement strand
TTTTTTCCGCTTTCCGGATTGTACCCTGAACAGAAAACCGGCGCAATTAATCTTAAACAGGTCGCTGACGATTTGAAGTTCAGAAAAGGTGCCGAGTTCTACAGGCTTGAAAGATATGACCTGGCATTGAATGAATTATATGAATACCTGGAAATCTATTATGACGGCACTCACAGGGGGGAAGCATACCGCAAGATTGCAGATATTCATATAAAGCAGTATAATTACCAGAAAGCCGTAGAAGTCTACAGAAGGCTCTACGAAGAGTTCAGCAGTACAGACGAGGGTGTAGATGGCTTTTTTCAGATGGGTATCTGTTACCTCAAGATGGGGTACGACAGTAAAGCCGAGGCAATATTCCGGTCTATAATACAGGAACACCCTGGAACTACAGGTGCTGCCAACGCAGAGATACAACTTGAACTGCTTAAAATCTCCCGTTAAAAAACCGGTTTTTATATAATGAAATTTGTCGCAAATATATTGACAAAAATTCATCCTGATTTGAATATGCCAACCTGTTTTATCAGTAATACAAAAGATGCGATGAGGCTTTTATCCGTTTAACCACTTGAAGCTCTGTTCCGTAAAATCTGTCACTCTTTACGCTTTTTTGAGGTGTTTACCCTGAAAATGTCTATTTTATTACTGTGACGAAGATATAATAATTAATGTGAGGTTTATATGTCTCTTAACAAACTGAGGAATATCGGTATAGCTGCACACATAGATGCAGGGAAGACCACAACTACTGAAAGGCTTCTCTTTTTTACCGGTACAACCAGGAAGCTTGGTGAAGTCCATGACGGTCAGGCTACCATGGACTTTATGAAGCAGGAGCAGGAGAGGGGGATTACCATCGCCTCTGCCGCAATTTCATGCAGCTGGAAAGATCACCAGATAAATATAATCGATACACCCGGCCACGTTGACTTTACAGTCGAGGTTGAGCGTTCACTCCGTGTAATAGACGGTATGGTTGCCCTCTTTTGTGCGGTTTCCGGAGTTGAGCCCCAGAGCGAAACTGTGTGGAACCAGGCGGACAGGTACAAGGTACCAAGAATAGCATTTGTAAACAAGATGGATCGTATAGGTGCTGATTTCTCTGATGCCGTAGGTCAGATGGACAAGTACCTTGACGCGAATCCTGTTCCTTTCCAGATCCCAATCGGTTCCGAAGAGGATTTTAGCGGGATGATCGACCTTATAACCAGAAAGGCTTACGTCTTTGATGGCATGGATAGAAAAGAAGTGGATATTCCTGCAGATTACAGGGAAAAAAGTGAAGAGGCAAGACAGTTTGTAGTAGAGAAAATTGCCGACTTTAATGATGAGATAATGGATTGTTTTCTTAACGGCCAGGATGTTTCGGCGGATGTACTTAAAAAAGCCGCAAGGGAGGCTGTTATAAAGCTGCTGATTACTCCGGTCTTCTGCGGTGCGTCTTACAAAAATAAAGGGGTTCAGCTCCTTCTCGATGCGATCGTTGATTACCTTCCATCGCCTGTAGACAAAGGGTCGGTTGTTGGTATGGATACAAATGATACTGAAAAATCACATACCAGGCACCCTTCACCAAAAGATCCCTTCGCGGCACTTGCCTTTAAACTGATTCACGACCCTTATGTGGGCCAGCAGACTTTTATCAGGATTTATTCGGGTATGCTCAAAACGGGGATGGAGGTCTACAATGCCACCAAGGACAAGGAGGAGCGTATCGGCCGCATACTAAAGATCCGCGCCAATGACAGGGAGGAGGTCGAAACTGCAGTCCCCGGAGACATCGTTGCCCTTATTGGAATGAAATACACAAAGACGGGCGATACTCTCTGTGATCCATCTCATCCGTTGTATCTTGAATCTATCTTTATTCCCCCAACGGTTATAGAAATGAAGATTACACCACCGACAAAGAAGGAGGATGAAAAACTGGGTGCGTCTCTAAGAAAGCTTTCAATGGAAGATCCCTCGTTTAATGTCAGATATGATGAAGAGACAAATGAAACAATTATTTCGGGTATGGGGGAACTGCACCTTGAAATAATTATAGACAGGCTTAAACATGAATTCGGTGTAGAAGCTCAGGTCGGCGAGCCGTCTGTTGCTTTCCGCGAAACAATACAGTCAGAACAGGATATAAACTACAAGCACGCCAAGCAGACAGGTGGTAAGGGACAATATGCGCATGTTGTTATGAGGATTGAACCTAATGCAGGCAATGGATATGAATTTGTTGACCATATAAAAGGGGGAGCCATACCTGCCGAGTATATACCTTCAGTCAATAAGGGTATTGAGTCAGCCCTTAAAGAGGGTATATTGTCAGGATTCCCCGTTGTTGATGTCAAGGTGGTTCTGCTTGACGGAACATACCACGAGGTAGACTCGTCGGATATGGCCTTCCGCACATGTGCCGCAATTGCCTTTAAGCAGGCATTCATGAAAGCCAACCCCATTCTGCTGGAACCGCAGATGAAGCTTGAGGTAAATACGCCGGATGATTATATCGGCGATGTAATCGGTGACATCAACAGGCGGCGGGGAAAGATTGAATCTATGCGCAGGCACAGAAAGGGATCGCAAAAGCTTAACGGTTTTGTTCCCCTGATGGAGATGTTCGGTTACGCCACGCACCTGCGAAACATAACAAGCGGCAGGGCTAATTATTCGATGGAGTTCAACAGATATGTACCTGTTACAAAGGATATCCAGGAAAAAGTTCTGAAGAAGATCGAAGAGGCCAAAAAAACTAAAAATTAGTACTGTTTCGCTTGTCGTACCATAAAAAAGCCTGTTGTTTCAACAGGCTTTTTTATTTACTCAGTGCCTCACCCAGGTCCTTTATCCAGTCTTTATGCTTGCCTTCATCTGACTTGTAGTGAATTAGAAGCCTGTGAATTCTTTTACAGGTTTCAGGTGAGATGTGATGTTCTATCCGGCATGCTTCATTCTCTGCCTGTTCCTCGGGTAGTTTAAGTACCCTGAAGAAGAATTCCTTAAGGCACAGGTGCCTGCTTATTACCCTTTGAGCAATCATGCCACCACGGGAAGTGAGTTCAATATTACCGTATTTTTCATACTCAATAAGCCCCTGTTCCTTCAGCTTGTTAAGGGCGGCAGTAACACTGGGCATTTTAATTTTAAGAATTGCCGCAATATCCCTGACCCGCACAACATCGTTGGCTTCAGATAGGAATGCTATTTTTTCTATATAGTCCTCCATATTCGGGGTGAGGTCTGTATTCCCGTAAAGTTTGTCAATGTCAGTTGTGAATATGTTGAACATTTAATTTCTGCCGGTCGTCTCTGCAGGTATTAAATCATTATTAAAAGGTGATGTCAATGAAAAAACAGAGGGCGGGGGAACGTTCACCGTTCCATTTTAAAGTGTGTTTTTTCAAGCTGCTCCATGTCGCGTTTTACAGCCGGAAGAAGGGGAGAGTCAGAAAAATATTTTTCGTTATTGGCCGCTTTTTTCAGGAATATTCTGTAGTACCTGCGTGCCGATTCAACGTCCCTGAGGACAGGGTCTTTTTCGTAAATT
>JAAYBQ010000367.1 GCA_012730035.1 Spirochaetota bacterium | reverse complement strand
TTACTTTCAATTGCAGGATGGTACGCATCCATTCTGCCTCGGCCTGTGCCAATTGATTCTTGGCAGTGTAAAATTCCAGGACACTGATCAGGCCTTGTTCCAGTTTTTTTTCTGACACGGCAAATGCTTCTCTCAGCAACTCTTTTTTTGACTGAAGCAGATCGCGTTCTTTTTGCAGTGCGTTTACCTGCTGAATATCTTCGCTGATAAGCCTGTATAGATTCTGTTTTTCTTCCTGTTGAGTATTGAGTGCCATAGTGTGTTCCAATCGTGCTTTCTTTACAAGAGACATTCCCTGCCAGGTGTTGAAAATGGGAATCTGCAGACTCAAAAAAACTGATTGTGCCAGATTTTGCGACCATTGATCCTGAAACGGAACGGTGGTCAGAGCACTGTTATCCGGATTATTCGGATCAACAGCTTCTTTTCTTGAATCGGCATAATTGGTATAAACTCCGGCGCCTATGGATAGCCGGGGCAATAAATTCCCGCGTGCAATATTAAACTGCTTTTGTGATGCCTCAGCATTAAGATTGGCACGCTGCACATCCGGCATATGTCCTTCCGCTACTCTGTAAACTTCATCGGGTGAAAAAAATACATCTGAGGAAAGCGGAGATTCCTCGGTTTCAATCTTCAATTCTTTATCGAGCGGATAATACATCAGGTTTTTAAGAGAAAGCAAGGCCTGTTCATATTGATTTTGAACTAAGGTAAGATTATGTAATTCTTTGGATTCCTGAGCTTTCATTTCGAGCAAGTCAGATTCTGCCTTTAATCCGAGTTCAATCATTTTTTCAGTTTTCTGTAAGTTAAGAGCCGTGAGTTCCACCTGCTCACCTACAATACCCAGCAGCTTGTTAAAATACAGCACATCGTAATACATGTTCATTACTTTAAAAGCAATAGCCATTTCCTGCTGCTTAATGTCTTCCTTATTTATTAAATAGTGTAGTTTCTGAAATTTTGCAGAGTTCAGGCGCGTGAAACCACGAAACAAATCCAACTGTGAATCGAGGTAAAAATTCATCGAAAAAAAATCCTGATTAATAAAAGCATTGGTAGTTGGGTCAATGGAGCGACCATAGCGTTTATTTGCAGAACTTCCCGCGTAAAATGAAGGCAAAAAACTTCGTTTCGATTGCCTGTACTGTTCATCAGCGATATCTGCTTCGATGTTTTTGTTCGCGTAAGCCAGATTGTTTTCCAGTGCATAGCGGATACATTGGTTCAGATTCATATCCTGCCCCACGGTTATAAGCGTCATTACTGAAAGAAAAAAAAGTGTAAGAAATCCAGGCTTCATATTGTTGAATCATTATTAATAATGATAAGAATAGAAACAGAATTGATACCAAAAATATATTTACCAGATTATTAATGATTTAAGTTTTATACTCGTTTGTAAAGTGTATAAATATCAGACAGTATATGTCTATTTTTTTGACAACATTCCGGGGAAGTATTACTTTTGCCGCTAAAGCGGTTTCAGTATGGATTAATAATAAAGGACTGCCTGAAGATAGCCTTACACGATATGAAAAACAGCCGTATTTTGATTATTGACGACAACAAAAGCGTACTCAGCGCGCTTGAACTGTTATTGCAGCCTTTTTGCCAGGAGGTGGTCATATCGCCGAATCCTAACAGAATTCCAACATTGTTGGAGACACAGTATTTCGATACGATTTTGCTGGATATGAATTTTTCAGCAGGCATCAATACCGGGAATGAAGGTCTGTATTGGTTGAAACGTATTCTGGAACACGATGCAAATCATTCTGTTATTATGATTACCGCTTACGGGGATGTTGAATTGGCTGTACGCGCAGTAAAGGAAGGAGCATTTGATTTCGTGTTAAAACCCTGGGAGAACAGTAAACTGCTGGCGACCGTACAGGCTGCCATCCGGTTCAGGAGCTCCCGCAAGGAGGTGAAATCACTCAAGGAAAAGGAACAGAACCTGAAAACAGCTGTAAAAAAGGAAGCTGCTGTTATTATCGGAGAATCGGTGCCATTTCGCGAAGTTCTTGATATTGTGGCAAAAGTGGCAAAGACCGATGCCAACGTGTTAATAACAGGCGAAAACGGCACCGGGAAAGAGGTTATTGCGCATGAACTTCACAGGCAATCATTACGGGGAAATGAAGTCATGGTGCACGTTGACATGGGTTCTCTTTCTGAAACATTATTTGAGAGTGAGTTGTTCGGGCATGTAAAAGGCGCATTTACCGATGCTAAAGAAGAGCGTGTTGGAAAGTTTGAAGTAGCAAAAGGCAGCACACTTTTTATGGATGAAATTGCCAATTTGTCATTCCCGCTCCAGGCGAAACTGTTGAATGCCCTGCAAAACCGTGAAATTGTGAAAGTGGGATCGAACAAAAAAATCCCTATCGATATCCGGTT
>JAAYBQ010000366.1 GCA_012730035.1 Spirochaetota bacterium | reverse complement strand
CGTGACGATTTTATGCTTCATATGCACGTGCTTCCTGCTGGTCCTGGAATGATAGTAGGCAAGGACAGTGCCGGAAAAGTAAAATACATGGGATGGAATCCTAAAGGTAAAAAAATTACACTTGATATGCAGGTCAAAAATATTGAAGGTGCGTTCCTGATGTTTACTTTTCAGGAGTCAACCTGCGTTGCATCATGCCACAACAGGCTTGCGGTGCTCGGTGAAGTTCCCGATACCTGCACTGTTGTAAGAATACTCAATATAGTTGAAACTTACCTGCTTCCCAAAGTCATAACATCACTGGCAGTTAAAAGATACCCCAAATGGTCCGAGATGAATCCGTTAAGAAAATATCTGGGAAGAATACTAATTTATATCCGTACATTTACGTTCTAAACCGAACCGGTTGATAAAACAAGGAGATTAATATGCAGATACCAGGATACTATGAATTTTGCAACAGGGTAAAGGTAGTTTCAGGTCATAAGTCTCTTGACCAGCTTCCAGCCATGCTTGCCGGGCTGAAATCATCCAAACCCATAATTATTACTGACAAAGGTGTAATGGCGGCAGGACTTATAACTCCAGTGACAAAATCTCTCGGTACAAAATATAAACCGGGAGCAATATATGATAATGTCCCTCCGGATTCTGACGTTAAGGCCGTAAAGGAGATAGCGCAACTTTACAGAAAAACAAAATGCGATTCAATTATTGCAGTGGGCGGAGGTTCAGTTCTTGATACAGCAAAAGGTGTGAATATTCTTGTTTCTGAAAATTCCGATAACCTTATGGATTTTGCAGGATTCGGAGCACTTAAAAGAAGATTAAAGCCACTGATAGCTGTCCCTACAACCTCGGGAACAGGGTCTGAAATGACTCTTGTTGCAGTAATTGCCGATCATGACAGGGATGTGAAGATGCTTTTCCCTTCACTTTTTCTTCTGCCTGACATGGCTGTTCTTGATTCAAGAATGACTAAAACACTTCCTGCTTTCCTGACAGCGTTGACAGGAATGGACGCGTTGACTCACGCCTGTGAAGGGTATACCTGCATGGCCAAAAATCCCCTTAGTGACACAACGGCTATTACGGGTATACGGCTTATAAGTGAAAACCTGATCAAAGCAATTAAGAATCCTGCAGACCTTAATGCACGTCTTGCGCTGGCAAATGGTTCTGCCCTTGCAGGTATGAGCTTTTCTAATTCAATGGTGGGAATGGTCCATGCCATCGGTCATTCCATTGGCGCAATCTGTCATGTCGCCCATGGCACCTGTATGAGTGTTCTTCTGCCATACGGTCTGGAATACAATCTTCACAAAACAGGACACCTGACAGCTGAACTTCTTTTCCCTCTTGCCGGTGAAAAAGTGTATAACGAAACACCTGCTGCAGAAAGGCCCCTTAAAACTATTTCCATTATTCGCTCAATGAATTCAGAACTGCGAAGTGCGACAGGTGGCAAACACCCGACATGCCTGAAGGAGATTCTTGACAGGGATGGCAACATGATGGTTCCAGAAAAAATACTTCCGGAAATTGCGCGGCTTTCACTTAATGATGGTGCGATAGTCTATAATCCTGAAGAACTTAATTTTGATGATGCACTGATGGTGCTTAAGTGCGCCTGGGATGGATCCACACTTGACCGTAAAAAGATCAGGAAAGGGAAGGTTACTTCAAAACTGAAAGTAAAATAATTATTTTCACCTCCGCTGAATCTAAAGGCGGAGGTGAAAAACATTAAATTTTTTTTTAAGGAGCGTAAATTTTAAATAAACCATGTCCTCCTTTCAGTATTTTATTAATAAATGTTTTACCAGGAGGGAATGTGAGAAAGATTCTGATAGCTGATGATTCGAACGTAAACATTAAGCTCATCAGGGAGATACTGGTGAACCGGTATGAAATAACAGCAGTTTCTGACGGTAAATCATGTGTCGAAGCCGTAATTCAGAATAAACCTGACCTTATACTGCTGGATGTTATGATGCCCGAAATCGACGGATATTAAGTCTGCAGAATACTT
>JAAYBQ010000365.1 GCA_012730035.1 Spirochaetota bacterium | reverse complement strand
TATCCACTCTTGTCCAGATGCCCACTTATGTAAAAATAGCTATATTCCCGCCTAAGTATGATCATGTGGAACTGATTATTACCCTGGTGCAGTTTTCAGAAAAATCAAGACGTGAAGGCCTTCTCTCCCTTGAGGATGACATAGAAGCTATAGATGATGCTTTTCTAAAAAAAGCACTCCAGCTTCTTGTTGACGGTACTGACCCGGAACTTGTAAAAACTATTCTTGAAGTAGACATAGACCAGATGGCCTCGCGTCATGACACAAATAAAAAGATTTTTGACGATTTCGCCGGTCTTGCCCCTTCGTTCGGTATGATTGGTACACTTATGGGACTTGTTCTTATGCTTGTTAACCTTAATGACAAGTCAATGGTCGGTCCATACCTTGCCGTTGCTATTATTACCACATTCTACGGTGCTGTTCTGGCTTACCTTGTGCTCACTCCGCTTGCAGCCAATCTTGACACACTCACCGGTGAAGAGGTCCTTTATAAGTCGATTCTGGTGATGGGTGTGCTTTCAATACAGGCCGGTGACAATCCCAGGGTTCTTAAAGAGAAACTCGCTTCATTCCTTGCGCCTGACATGCGCACCAGCCTTAACGATGAAAAGGGTGATTAGTTTTGGCAAAGAAAAGAAAAAAATCAGCACCAAAAGGTCCACCGGCATGGATGGTCACAATGGGGGACATGAACAACCTCCTTATGTGTTTTTTCATCATTCTTATGGGTGATGTTACCACTAATGCTGCGGACGATTTTAAAATGCTGATCCAGTCCTTCAGGGGTAATCTTGGCATCATGGAAGGGGGCAGGGCCCTTTCCAGAGGTAAACTCGCAGAGATGGGGCATACAATAATGGCGCTCCCTTCGAATGAAAAAGGCAAATCCCTGGGTAAGATGATCAACCGTGCAATGGAGATTTTCAAACCCGAGGTTGCTGCTAAAGCAATACGGATAATGGAGGATGAGCGCGGCCTTATAATAAGCCTGTCATCAGATTTCTTCTTTGATCCGGGGTCCGCTGAACTTAAAGGAGAGATGAGGCCCGTACTTAAAAAGATATCCAATATAATAAAATATACCCCGAATTTTGTGCGTATAGAGGGCCACACCGATAGCAGTAAGGTTACACAATCACAGGCAAAGGGAGGGTTCCGTACTAACTGGGAACTATCTTCAGCGCGTAGTCTTGCGGTGCTTCAGCATCTTGCGTATGAGGACACCGTGGATCAGCGGCAGCTTTCGGCTGTTGCATTTGGCGAGTTCAGGCCTATTGATGATAATTCCACTCCCGAGGGGCGGGCATATAACCGCAGGGTTGACATAGTTATTCTAAAAGAAAGATATGTAAAGGAATCAAAGGACACAAGAATACAGAGGCCTCTGCCCGACGAGGAATGGCGCTGATAACCGGCCGCCTATTTTGATAGTTCGGCCGTCAGTGCGTCTATATTACTGCTGCAGTTGCTTTTATACTGGTTGACAATTTCCGATGGCGGGAGCTTGTCCAGGTCAGCCGAAAGTGACTGGTAAACCGAAAGTGCCTGCTGCCTCTTTCCTGTTTCGTACAAAAATCTTCCCTGGGCAAATCTTGCCTCGTAGAATGCCGGGTTCGCGGCAGCGATTTCATTTACAAGTTTCATCGCCTCATCCTTTTTATCCCTGTGGTAGAACAGGAGCACGGCCAGTCCGTACATGCTGTCGTGGAATCCGGGCTTTTTCTCTATCGCTTTTCTGTAGCAGGCTTCGGCTTTATCCAGGTCATCGGCGGAACTCATCTGAACGCTCCTGTTGGAGTATGCCAGCCCGAGAGAATAGAAGACAGCGGGTGAGTTATTGCCGTATTTAAGGGAGTTGTTCAGCGCGTCGATTGCCGGGGTCCAGAGTTCTCGCTCAACATATATTGTTCCAAGAAGGTTATACTGTTCTGCAAGACGTCTTAAAGTTAAGGGATCCTTTACCTCCTCTTTTTCAAGGGTGGTAATTTTATCACGGATATCGTTTATAAATTTGTCATTAACACTTGAAAGCTGGCGACGTACGTTGCAGCGGAAAAAGTCCAGTGAAGATATGGTTACAAGTACTCCAATTATTGTTACAACCAGAACAGGGAGTATAAACCTGTTCTTTTTATTATCCTGTTTTTTAGGCGTTTTGAGTTTCTGCATAGTTTTCACCCTGATATATAAATTGATTATGACACTACGTTTAAGCTGTCAAGTATGAAAACCAGTTCAGGTTACAGACCTGTTTTTGGACGTTCATGGAGAATAAAATATACAGGATTCATTAATTATTACTGAAATTACTTATTCGTGCAATAATAGCGTTTTAACTCCCTCCGCGCCTTTGGCGGCCAGAGTGAATTAAACATTTGATTATGCAAAAAGTTTAAGGAATTAACTCTGTACAGGATTATGAACTCTTTTGTATTTAATTTGATATAATTATTGACAAAGGTGCGGTAAATATTTAATTACGACATATAAAAGAAGGTGACATAATTTTAATTTTATTATATATCCCTACCATTCGCCGGAGCTGAAAAATGAAACTTGAAGACTGCAAAAAATGCAAACATCATATAGAACTCAGGAACTTCCAGGTACTTTGTAATTACGGTGGTTCTTTAAGCTCTATGGCAACCAGCCAGGACCCGAAAAACGGTGAGTTCAAAGTGCTCGCATGTCCGCTTACAAAGGGGACCGGGAAATAATTTTCTATCTGATCTGAATTACGGTAGAGACTGACCATATTTTTTTAAAACAGCTGCTGTTTAATATGGAGGCCCCATGAATACCGCTATCTTTCATCCATTTGCCATATCTCTGCTGCTTGGTGCGCTCATGGGATTCGAGCGCTCAGTCTCTACAGTCAGGACTGACGACAGGGACAGCGATATCATCGGCGGTATTCGCACATATTCACTTATATCGCTTTTCGGCTGTATCTCCATGTTCATAGACAGAAATTACAGGCCCGGATTTTTACTTGTGTCAATGGCAGGTGTTGCTCTGCTTGCCCTGGCTGTCTATTCCATCACCTTTTTCAAATTTAATGAGCGCGGGCTTACCACCGAAATAAGCCTTCTTGTATGCTATGCTGTTGGTGTTCTTGTTTCGCAGGAATTATACATACTCTCGGCGTCCATAACAGTTGTTGTTGTTCTAATACTCTATCTCAAGTATTACATGGAAAATTTTACAGGACGAATTACCCGTGTAGATATGCTGGCAATGATCAAGTTCGCCATAGTATCACTTGTGATTCTGCCGCTTTTTAATCCATCATTCGAGCTTTTACTGGGTAAAGTAACAGGCAGGCTCGATATTTACAAAAAGTATCCCGGTCTGGACTCGCTGGTACTTTTGAATCCTCACAATGTCTGGCTCATGGTTGTTCTTATATCGGGCATTGGCTTTGCGGGTTATGTGCTCATAAAAATAACTGGTTCCAGAAAAGGTATTGGTTTAACCGGACTACTTGGCGGGCTCGTCTCAAGCACTGCCACGACTCTTACCTTTGCTAAAAGAAGCCTTGAGGATAAAAGCCTTGCACTTTCTTGCTCGCTTGCTGTTCTTTTGGCCTGTTCTACAATGTTCCCCAGAATTCTCGTTGAGGTGGCCGTAATTAACAGGAGCCTGCTCCCGGAGCTTTCAATGACACTGGGGGTAATGGCTGCAGCTGGATTTGTTGCATGCTTTATCATCTGGAAGATTACAGGCCGGGAGAAGACTGCTGACGTTCCCCTTGCCAATCCGTTCAGCATAATGCCCGCGGTAAAGTTCGGTTTGCTTTATGGGGTAATAGTATTAATAACGAGGTTTGTAAGCATAACTTCAGGTGACAACGGAGTATATATAGTCAGTGTACTTTCTGGTATGACAGACGTTGATGCCATTACTCTGAGTATGAGTAACCTGTCAAAAAACGATCCCGCAAAAATGCACCAGGCTGTTGTGGCAATCACCCTTGCCGCATTTTCGAATACAATACTAAAATTTATTATGGCATTTGCCATAGGATCACGCGGGTTCAGAACCGGTATAACTGCCGGATTCGGATTTATTCTTTTTTCTGGAATTGCGGCTCTGCTATTTCTGTAAGTCCCGGATGCAGACTTCAAGCATCTCAATGCTTTTAAACCTGAATCCATAGTAATTTTCGATAAACCCTGCTGTCCTGTTGAAGAGCAGGCATACTTCTTTTTCAGGGGCGGTGGATATATCTATTGAGACAAATCTCGCTGACTTTGCTTTGCGCATAAAACGGGCGGTACCCGCGCTTATGTCAAAGCCTTCGTATTCTGAACATGCGCTGCAGGTAAATCCCAGCGTGCGGAAGTCAACATAATACGAGGCTGCATCATTTGTGCCGCAGTGGACGCACCCTGCTGTATCCGGAAGAATACCCTGTATGGCCATGTAGCGTATAGTAAAGAAGAGATTAAAGTGCATTACATGTTCAGTTTTTTCAAGGGCGCCAATCCCCGACGAAATCAGTTCGTACAGCATCGGGGCTGAATCACCTTCACCCGAAGTCTTTTCAACAAGTTCAACAAGGTAGTATAGTGAATGTATCTTAATGGCGTTTTTGCGAATCGCCGGGAAAAGAATAAGTGGTTCAAAATCCGATATTGTGCTTACTTGTGAACTTTCTTTTGAATAGAAGGTCAGGTGTATTATTGATCCGGGCTCGGACTGGCTGACTGGCCTTTTGCGGGATTTTTTCAGCCCCTTGAATATGAACTGTCTTCTGCCGTGGTCACGAGTGTAGATTGAGCATATAAAATCTGATTCGCCCGAAAGCCTTCTGGTAAGGACAATGCCGTCAGTGCTCAGCAGCGGCATATTACTTCTGCCGGGAAATGGTTACTGTGATCCGGATAATTTTAGTTCCCTCGATCTCCTTGATTTTGAAGCTGATATTTCCGTATTTGACAGTTTCATCCTTTTCGGGGACACGTCCGAAAAGGTCAAATACGAAACCGCCTATGGTGTCAAAATCTTCCGTGGGAATATTCAGTCCCAGTTCGTCATTAAAATCCGCGATGAGCATGCGTGAATCAGCTTCCCATGTCGAGGTGCCTTTCTTTTCAATTTCGGGCAGCTCTTCGGTGTCGTATTCATCGTTGATGTCGCCGACTATGACTTCAAGTATATCCTCCATCGTGACAATTCCGCCCACACCGCCGTATTCATCTACAACCACTGCCAGGTGAAGCTGTCGTCCCTTGAATTCAACAAGGAGTTCATCAAGAGGCATGGTTTCAGGTACAAAAAAAGGTTCATGGAGCAGTTTTTTAAGGCTGAATTTTTTAGGTTTTTCGCTGAGCAGTTTTATCAGGTCCTTTACGTAGAGTATGCCGGTAATATTATCGACGGTTTCATCATAAACGGGAAGGCGTGAATGACCTGCCTCGATAATAATTTTTACCAGTGCTTTAAGTTCTGTCCCGGCATCTACAGCGACCATGTCAACACGGGGTATCATAATATCTTTTGCGTTCAGTTCTGAAAGCGTAATGACTCCATCGATCATTTCTTTTCTGCGAGGGTCAAGCTGCTCGTATACATCAGCATCAAAATCTGATGAGCTGCCGGTGAATGTTTTTTTTATGCTGTTTATGAAATTCTTTATGCGGGAACTACTTAAGGGATCTGAGTTGTCTGATGACATGCCTGTTTGTATAACCTCATTAATTGTATGGATAGTTAAAATGATGTAAACCGATGATTTTTGTCAAGAGATTATTGCACATTTAATTAATGCTATCCCTTGAAGATTGTAAACTTTTTGATTGTCTCAAGTACCTTCGCTGCTGTGTTTTTTGAATCAGCTGTTGACAGACCGCAGTCATTATACAGGCTGTCTGCAATAAATTTTCTCATTGCTACATATACGTCGCTTGTCGGGTGAAAAATAAATGAAAAATAATCCCCCTGTTTTTCCAGTATTGTGAAAGATGAATAAAGCATAAGGGGCTCAATTCCAACCATCAGTTTTTCGCTCTTCGATGTTGTGGTTATGTCCAGTTCGGCAAACCTGTAGGGTATGGCGAATCCGCCTTCGCGGTTTACAGGTTCAATGTATTTTTTTGTAAAGATAGCAGGCTCAATAAGAAGATGTGTCCTGTTGCCGTCGGTTTTAAACGTTATGCCGTCATTAGACCTGAAAATATCCTTTACGTTCCTGTAGGCTGTTATCTCGTAGATCGAGTAGTTACCCGGCATAAAAAAGGCAGTTACAATAAAGCCTCCGTCAGGTGGTATTGTTTCAGTCATGTATGCTTTGATTAATTGAGTAGCCTGTGCCATAATATATTCCCCGGTCTTAAATTTATGTTGCCGTATATTATAATCTATATCAAATAATCACTAAAAGCAATAAAAATTTTTCAGAGTTAGTTTCTTAATTATTTTCAGAATAAAATGCTCTTTTACAGACCGGCATGAAAACCGGGGGAATTAAAACAAGCGTATTTCATTAGTAGGTATTTTCAGCAATAATTACTGAAAATTTTACTATTGCCTTTTTTATGAATCTATCATGCACACTAAAATACAATTTTATCAGGGGTGATTCAATGAAGCCTTATTTTGATCAGGTTCCGGCTATATACAGTTTAAACGGCGGTGTAAAAGACCTTCCGCAGAACACATTGCAGGCCTTCAGGTCAGGTTTTGACCAGGGGGCAGACGCCGCGTTTGTAAGTGTGCAGCTTTCATCCGACGGTCAGATAATGGTAATATCATCCGACCTGCTTGAAAAAGTCAGTGACGGATCAGGGGCTGTTAAATCCCGCACATCTGCAGAAATTCTTTCACTGGATGCCGGGTATCATTTTACGACTGACGGCAGCAGCTATCCATTCAGGGGCAGGGGATTCACTTTTATGACATTACCTGACCTGCTCTCTTCGTTTCCGGGACAAAAATTCAGCATAACGCTTATGCAGAACGATCCCGTACTTGTAAGAAAGTATGCTGATGTTATTAAGAACATGAACGCGTCTGACAGGGTAATTACCTCATCATATTTCAGCAGCAATACCAGGCTTGTAAGGGAACTGCTTCCGGGTTCAGCCACTGCCTTTTCAATGACCGGTATAATAGGAATTTACGGACTGTTTAAATCCGGCCTGATATATTTTACCGGTGGTTTCAGGGCCGACGTGCTGCAGACTTCAGAATATATCGGCGCGTCTTATATAGCGAACAGGGGGCTTGTGAGGTTGATGCATAAAAAAGGTATATACGTGCAGGTCTGGGATGTCAGGGATGCTGTACAGTATAAAAGGCTGGCGGATGCAGGGGTTGATTCTTTTATGACCGAGGATGTCCCGGGATTAAAGAGGTTCATGGCAGGTGAAAAATAACCGGTAAATAGTGCCTGCGCAGATTATTTAAGCCTGTCCATTATTTTCTCCATGTATTCAATATCGGTAATTTTTTTACCTCGGGCCTCCATGATGATATTGTACTTTAGCTGCTTTTCGCTGATTTTCATTCTGATGGCCTTTCTTTCCGCTTCGTCTGCGCATGCGTTCAGCAGTTGGTTAAGATTGACAATCTCTTTTCTCAGCTCGATCTCCTCGGGGACAACGCCGGCATTTTTCATTATTTTATAAGCCATGCGCAGATCTTCGGGGACCAGGTCAAGTCCGTCATCAACAAGGGGCTTTCCCTTGTTCTCAAGATTGTCGAACTGTCCCTCTTCGATTGCCTGCTGGATTTTTCTTTCAGCTATAATTTCGAAAATATACATCTGCCGCTCCGGATAGGTCCAGTTTTCCACCGGGCGCGTATTAATCAAGAATTAATTCTGAAAAAATATTTGCAAAATAAGGGGCGCGTATCTCTATCCTGTTACGACTCCATTTGCCGGAATAAGCCCGTGGCCGGAATATGAATCTTGAATAAACAGGCAGTCTGCTAAAAAGCAGTGTAAACAGCCTTAAGACCGGGAGAAAAAATGATACCTGATTTTATAACTGTGAATAATTTTCGCGTCAGTGGCAAATTAAGCAACGGTTTTACAGGCCTGTGTGCGGGCCTCGCTACTTTAAAGGCCGCAGAGAGCCGGCTTCTGATCTACGGCCCCACTCCGGTCAGGAGATCATTTAATGAATGCTGATTTTAAAGAGGTTTGCCCAGGTATTTTTGTTATCGAGGAGAGGGGGCTGTCCAGAATTTACAAGCCCCCGATTAATATTTATGTGGTAACCGGGGCTAACGGTATTGTGTTTGATGCGGGTTACGGGAATTCCGCTGCTCTGAAACAGTTCGGCAGGGCGTATAAAAAAATTACAGAACTTTGCGCTGAAAGAGGTGATCCCTGCAGCATATCACGCATAATTATAAGCCACGCCCATCCTGACCATTTTGCGGGCCTTAAAAGCCTTTCGTCAATTTACAACTTCAGGATAATAGTTACAGAACGTATGGCAGAAATTGTCAAGAGCGGGCAGGCATACAGGGAGTCATTTGCCTATGAGAATGACGTAAGGAAAAGAACCGGAGTGCTGTTCTCTGTCATAAAAAGATTTT